>PBYL01000059.1 GCA_002729595.1 Thalassovita sp.
ATTAGAAAAAGACTTAGCTTTTTTATGTCAAAATATTAAATAACAGTCATTTTCCAAATAAGAATAGATGAATAGAGACTTTTACAGATCGAAATTTCTAAGTACATTCTATTATCAATAAAAAAGCAGTTAGCCTGATTAAGACTAACTGCTTTTATTATATTGGTTGGATGTTGTTATTTATTCAACAATTTCCAGTAGTTCTACATCAAAAATAAGTGTAGCATAAGGAGGAATGTCGCTTCCTGCACCTCTTTCTCCATAAGCTAAGTTGTAAGGAATAAATAATTTCCACTTAGAACCTGTAGGCATTAATTGTAATGCTTCTGTCCATCCAGCAATTACACCTTGTACAGATAATACAATTGGCTCGCCTCTTTCGTAAGAACTGTCGAATACAGTTCCATCAGTTAGACTACCTTCGTAATGTACTTTTACTCTAGCGTCTGCTGTTGGTTTTTCACCGGTTCCTTCTGTTATCACCTCATATTGTAAGCCGCTTTCTAAGGTTACAACACTTTCTTTCTTTTTGTTTTCTGCTAAAAATTCTTCTCCATCAGCACGTAGAGCTGCAGTTCTTTTTGAATTAACCTCATTAATAAAAGTTTTTATAAGAGCACCTGCTTCCATAGGTTCCATCTTAGCTTGATCGTGCCTAACATCTAAAAATGCCTGTTGGAAAGATGGTACATGTAAAGAATCAAGAAAACCTTGTTGTTTAATATTCATAGCAATATTCATTGCTAAAGCATAACTAATCTGATGCATTGCAATATTAAAATCTGTAGTTTCTCGGGAGAGGCTATCTTGTAAAACTTTGAGGGAATCTTGTGTGCTAGCCAGTTGTGCTTTAAGTTCTTTTTTTGATTGTGCAAAAACCTGTTGATTGAATAATCCTAACAGTAAAATGATGCAAATTGCCTTTAATGTTTTTATATGCATTATTGATTAGTAAATAATTAAAGAAATGAATATTTGCTAATATAAAGTGTCCAATTATTTAATGGCATATTTATAATACAAATAATTGTGATTTAACCTGAAAATTAAAATTGCATAAGTAATTCCTTTAGATAGATTTTAGCCTTATATGCTGTTTGCTAATTATTTGGCAATGAAATAAGCCTTTTATTAGTGGTATTATTAATATTTGTTATAAAAAAATTACAACTACTATTTCAAAAATTAATTTTTAATGTATATTTGTTGTTACCTAAGTATTAATACTTACTTATATATACCAATATACTACTAATAACACCTTAACAACACATTCCCGACTTAACTAATAAGTGTCTTTTCATTTACGTCAACTATGTCCTTCTCAAATGGAAGGAGTGCTTTTGTATTACCCTATTTTGTAATCTAAACTATTATGGAAAACCTTTTTACTGGAATGTTACTAAACGCAGTAAGTGTAGCTGATACACTTATGCTGGCTGAAGCCACCAAAACAGTGGCTGATGTCTCAGAAACTGCTGATGCTAGTGCTGTTGATATGGCTAATCAACTTTCTGCACTTTCTCTTACAGCCAACAACATCTGGATGATGATTTCTACTGCTTTGGTATTTATTATGCACCTTGGTTTTGCCGGTGTTGAAGCAGGCTTTACGCAAGCAAAAAATACCGTTAATATTTTATTTAAAAATACGCTTACGCCAGCAATAGGACTTATTACCTATGCTTTTTTTGGTTTTAACTTAATGTACCCTGGTTTCGAAACTCCAGGATGGTTAGCATTTGCTGGTTTTGGTCTTCCTGCTCCTATTGTAGATGGCAGCTTAGATCTTTCTTATAACGCTGGTTATACTTACTGGACAGATTTCTTATTCCAAGGCATGTTTGCAGCAACTGCAGCTACTATTGTATCTGGTGCTGTAGCAGAAAGAATTAAAATCTCTGGTTACTTTATATTCACTGTATTCTTCGTTGGTCTTGTTTACCCAATCGTAGGAAGCTGGAAATGGGGTGGTGGTGCCCTTGATGAAATGGGATTCTATGACTTCGCTGGTTCTACTTTAGTACACTCTGTTGGTGGCTGGGGAGCACTTGCTGGTATCATCGTATTAGGTCCACGTATTGGAAAATATGTTGATGGTAAAACTAATGACTTCCCTGGTTCTAGTGTGCCTTTAGCTGTAATTGGTGTATTCTTATTATGGTTAGGTTGGTTCGGATTTAACGGTGGTTCTGTACTTTCTGCTGATCCAGCTACTGTTTCTCTAGTACTTGTTACTACTTCTTTAGCTGCTGCTGCTGGTGCAGTTGGTGGTACTATTGCAGGTTTCATCGCATTTAAAAGATTAGACCTTGGTATGGCTCTAAATGGTATTCTTGCTGGTTTAGTAGGTATTACTGCTGGTGCAGACCAAATGGGCTTTATCGATGCAATCATCATTGGTCTTATTAGTGGTGGTTTAGTAGTACTTTCTGCTGTTACTTTAGATAAATTAAAACTTGACGATTGCGTTGGAGCTGTTTCTGTACACTTAACTTGCGGTATCTTCGGTACATTAGCTGTAGGTATGTTTGGTGCAATGGCTAGCTTCGATCAATTCTTAACTCAACTTATTTCAGTGCTTATCTGTGGAGCTGCTGCTTTCGGAGCTGCATTTTTAATATTCTTCGTGATAGACAAGACTATGGGCTTAAGGGTTTCTCCTGAGCACGAAAAAGCTGGTCTTGATAGCCACGAACACGGCATAAGAGGATATACAATTATATTCGACGAATGATCTGATACCTGTGTGGTAATCTTGGAACGGGAGATAAAATTTGTCTCTTGTTCCTTAAATCACACATTGGTAATAATGTGCACAACGTACATCAGGTCTTCAAACCTTTTAAGTAGCATTTAAATTACACACATCTGGTAAATGAGAATTTACTGTTAAAACAGAGAAAAGAACTAGCATTTTTTAGAGTTTACTATCTATAAATAATAACTCTGTGATGTTTAATGTTTTAACTGCTAAATACTATTCTTTTTGCAGATGTGTGAATTGTATAAGCTATTTACTAAAAATTATTTACTACACACGACTTAGTGATATTAAAGCAAAGCAGAATTAAATCTGTTAGTGGTATTTTTTGACTTTACTTTCAAACATCCTAAAATCAATTAACCACAAATTATAATAGAAGATGGTGTTTAACGCAGGAAAGATTTGAGCTTTATAAGTAATACCCCTTAGAACTAATATCATTTTATTTAATCAAAATTTCTATAACGCTTTTTATGATTTCACACAGGAGGATATAATCCTATGCGATGTGTTCTGCATGTCCGGGAGTATCCAAATCAAACTAACTAACCAATATTTAATCAATTAATAAAAGGAATAAAATCTATGAAAAGGTTATTTTTACTGACTGTTGGTATTGTATTATTTCAATTAGGTTATGCACAGGATGAACCTGCTCCTGTTACAATTTCAGGTTCTGTTGATACTTACTACAAATACGATTTTTCTGACCATGAAAATATAGGAACAAGCTTTGGCGAAGACCAAAACTCTTTCTCTATTGGTATGGCAAACCTTATTTTTTCTGGAGAAACTGGTAAAGCTTCATTCGTAGCAGATTTATCATTTGGTCCGCGTTCTGCTGGTTCTTTACCAGGTGGTAACTCAGGTGCATTCGACCCATCATTTAACATCCAAAACCTATATGTTTCTTATGCACTTACTGATAAATTAAGTGTAACTGGTGGTTATATGGGTACATTCGTAGGTTACGAAGTAATCTCTCCAGTTGGAAACTTCAACTACTCTACTTCTTATCTATTCACAAATGGTCCTTTCCAAAATGCAGGTTTAAAATTTGACTATGCATTTTCTGACAGAGTAGCATTAATGGTTGGTTTATTTAACGACTGGAACGTTTACTCTGACGAAAACGATGTTGCTGACTTCGGTGCTCAATTATACGTATCTCCAGTAGACGGTTGGGATGCTTACATTAACTTAATTACAGGTCCTGAGTCTGGTACTGAGTTCGACATTACTACTACTTACCAAATTACTGATGCATTTATGTTAGGCTTAAACGCTGCTACTTATTCTGCTCCAGACTTCGAATCAGAAGGTGGTGACATAGATGGTGGTTCTTTCACTGGTGCAGCTTTATACGCTCAGTATGCATTTACAGATAATTTCTCTTTAGGTTTAAGAGGTGAGTCTTTCACAGACGATAACCTTGGAATTCTTTCAGAAGGAAAAGCTAAAGTAACTGCTTTCACTATTTCTGGTAACATTGGTTCTGGTCCTCTTAAATTAATCCCTGAGCTACGTTTAGATTCTGCTGATCAAGAAATCTTCTTAGATGCAGACGATGCTCCAACTAAATCAGCTGTTCAGTTCCTTGTAGCTGCAGTATTCGGATTCTGATCTTAGTGTTTTATATAAAATTGAAAGGCTCTCGATAAGGGAGCCTTTTACTCATTAACTATACTACATTATTAACCATCGAAGCCATTAAAGCTTTGTAACTATTGTAAGTGTCATGTTTCGATTCCTTTTCTTATTAAGCAGCATATTATACCTAAATACAACTTCTACAGGTCAAAAAAATATTTTTCCTTTCGATGACACCGGAAATATACTTTATTATAAAGTAGTTGATACACCTGAAAATAACACAGAAGAACTTACTAAAAAGGCAAAAGAATTTTTTAAAGCTTGGTACGAGCTTAAAGACAAAAAATTTGAAAAACTGATTTCAAAAAAATATAGCTACTTAACTTTTAACGAAGAAGAAAAAGTTTTCGAAAGCAAGCAAGAGTATGTGATCTACCCTGGTAGATTTTTAAAACATGCAAAAGGAGCTGTGAGCTATAAGCTTGTAGTAGAGTTAAAAGATAATAAGTACCGCTATTACATCAACAATTTTGTGTTTCATCCATACGAATTAAACAGGTATGGGAAATATGCTCCGGCTTCAGGCAAATCTGTTGCCTTAAACATGATTACACTTAAAGATGAATTACTTCAAGAAAGTGATTGCTTACAATTAGAAGAAGCTTTACAAAAAAATATAACCATGTTAGAAGATTACATGAGTAAATCTTTTATTGTTGCTGATACCACAGAAAAGAAAAGCTCTCAAATCAGTACTGACTGGTAAGACTATAAATTAAGGTTAGATTTTCTATCCTACTCTATTTATCATTTGGGGTATGTAAAAAAGTTCTTTGTTATCAAAGAGCTTTTTTTTCGGAAAAACTAAAATGAACCTAAAAATGATGAGCACAAGAAAAATGGTATTTTTATTTATTTTATAGAAATAGCTATTAAGATTCAGCTATTTTTCGTAATTTGAATATTTGACTTAAAACAAATTTCTAACCTGCCGAGTGACTTGGGCAGTTTTACTAAGAGGTTAGCTACCTCTTTTTTTGAGTGAAAAATATGCAATTAAAACCTGTTAATGATCAACAGAAGAAGCAACGTATTGATAAGCAGGCTTTTAAAAGATTACTTCTACTTTATAGCCTTGCTGTCGCGGCTATTGCTTTGGTTGTTATAGTTAGTGAGCGTTATCTGCAATTTCAATTAAACAGGCAGTTATACGATTCAAGGGTAGTTAATCTTGCGGGCAGGCAAAGAGCTTATTCACAACAAATCGCAAAGGATTTATTAATCATTAGTCTTTCAGAAAAAGGTTCAGATAGAAAAGATGCTTTAACAGATCTTAAAAACTCATTGGAGATCTGGACAAAAACGCATTATGCTTTAATGTATGGAGACTCTGCACTTCATCTACCTCAAAATAATACTGTAAGTCTCGATGAAAAATTTGAGCGGTTAACTGTAATTCAGTTAGCGATTTCGGCCAGTGCGCTAGAGGTAATTGTGAAGCTGGAAGAAGATATGGATATTCCAATTGCTGAGATAAATCCGGCCATTAAAAAAGTAATGGAGCTTGAAAAATCATTCTTAAACGATATGGATGAAATAGTAAAGCTGTATGAAATACTTGCTAAAAGGAAGGTAGAAAGGGCGAAGAATATTCAATCGATTCTGGCAATTATATCTTTAATTATACTGGTGCTAGAAGTGTTCTTTATTTTTAGGCCAGTAGCTTTATACGTAAGAGGGCATTTACGTACATTATTACATTCAGAATGGCTTTTAAAGAGAACTGTACAAAAATCTGAACGCTTGCAAAAGTCTTTAGAAGAGTCTAATAAAGATTTAAGAAACATCCACTTTGCTTTAGAAGAAGCCACACTTTTTGCCAGAGCTTTTAAAAATGGTGAGATATATTATATAAGTGAAAACTTTCTAGATAGTCTACAATTCGATACGAATAAAAAATTCACTTACAATCTCTTTAATCTTATCAATCTAAAAGACTGGATAAACGAACTGGCAGCAAATAAAACAGAAAGAAGTGTCTGGCGAAGCGAGTTAAAAGTGAGAACCTATAATAACTCTACACTTTGGTTAGATGCCAGAATTGTTCCTGTATTTAATGAGGGAAATCAATTACACGATTTATTAATTATATGTAGCGATATTACAAACAGGAAATGGGCTGAACAAAAAGTGTATCAGCTTAATAGAGAAAAGTATTTGAGAAAAGCTGCTGAGCAAAGAGAGAACTCAATCAGAATTATAGATGCTTTAGAAAAAGAGCGAAAAAGAGTTTCTAGAGATATTCACGATGGCTTAGGGCAACTGTTAACTGCACTAAAATTCAACATTCAATCTATTAACCTTCAGTATCCTGACAAAGCACAGACGAAACTTGACATAGTAAAAGAACAAATTCCTGATATTATAAGGGAAACTAGGCGATTATCTTTTAATTTAGCACCCGGAAACCTAGAAGATTATGGTATCGCTTCTGCATTAAAAACATTGGCTTTAGAGGTAAAAAGACATACAGGTGTTAATGTAGAATTCCATAATAAAACTGACTTTACTGGCAGAATAGATAGAAACTTAGAAGTTAATCTATACAGAATAAGTCAGGAGGCTATTAATAATGCTGTAAAGCATGCAAATCCTAAATACATCTCGGTTTCTATTGAACATAGCGAAGACCTGCTTGAGGTAATAGTAGAAGATGATGGAGAAGGCTTTGAAGAAAAAAAGTTTTTAAGAGGAGGAAGAAAATACGCAGGAACTTCCGGAATTCTAAATATGAAAGAACGTATCAGCTTTTTTGGAGGCAATTTTAATATGACTTCGAAACCTGGCAAAGGAACAGCTGTACGAATAACTCTGCCTTTTAAAAATATGTTAAGCGTATGATTTATTATGGATGCTATTAAGGTAATTCTTGCCGATGATCATTTACTTGTTCGTAATGGAATTAAATCTTTACTTGAAAACGAAGATGGAATTGAGGTAGTCGGAGAAGCCGCAGATGGGGAAGAAGCACTTGAAAAAACTAAAATGTTAAAACCAGATGTGCTAATTCTCGATATTAGAATGCCAAAAATGAACGGTATTGAAGCCGTTAAATACCTAAAAAAATACTCTCCTAAAACAAAAGCGCTTATGCTTACCATGAACGATGCAGAAGAGTATGTACTCCAAGCAATAGAATATGGTGCCACAGGCTATGTTTTAAAGGATGCTAACGAAGAGGAGTTTATTACTGCAATAAAGAAAGTAAACAGTGGAGAAAAGTACTTTACAAGTGCTGTTTCAGATATTCTAGCCATTAATTATATCAAATCTGTTCAAGAGTCTAAAACCAATAGAAAAGGGCTTTTTGAACTAACTAAGAAAGAAAAAGAGATTTTGCAATTAATTGCTCAGGGTATGAGTAGCAGAGATATTAGCACTAAACTCGAAAGTAGTATAAGAACTGTTCAAGTCCACAGATTTAACATTATGAAAAAAATGCAGGTTAAAAATGTGGTAGAATTAATTAACGTAGCACAAGACTACGGACTGATAGAATAAAAAAAAGCCGCACTAAAGCGGCTTTGACGTTTTTAAGCGAATCGCAATTATTTCTTCTTATAACGCTGGTTAAATTTCTCAACTCTACCTGCACGGCTCACAAATGTATTTTTACCAGTGTAGAATGGGTGAGAAGCAGAGCTAATCTCAACTTTAACAAGTGGATAAGTATTTCCATCTTCCCATTCGATATCCTCAGAAGTCTCTATAGTAGAGCGAGTAAGAAATTTAAAGTCGCTACTTAGATCTTGGAATACTACGTCTCTGTATTCTGGATGAATTCCTTTTTTCATGACTATATATAAATTTTAAGACTTTTCTTTTTTTAGGATTGCAAAGATAGTGAAAATCAACATTATACAAAAAAAGAAATTCTTTTATATCATTTTTATTGTAAAAAAAAGTAGCACAGTTTATAAAACTGTGCCACAATATAACAATCAGTAGGGCTACATCGACTGTTTAGGTTCTCTCAGCATGAGAATATTTTTATAAAAAGTCTCTCAGAATGTTAGCAATAAGCCTGTAAAAACTGGAAACTTCTCGAATACTGCTGTTGCAGTATTATATTTTCTTCGGTCTCTAAAATGCACTTTATATTTTCGCTGCTTATCTGAAAAGAGGATTGCGCCACTTCTTTATAGATATATTGAAACACACTCAAAAATGCGGTTTCATTAATTTCGTTTTCTTCTGCTTTTTCGTAATATTCCTGTTGTTTCATAAGCACAAACATGATGGCAGATTTTGGAATGTTATATTTCAAATTCCAGAAAATGTTTTCAACTTTTGTGTAAGGAATATATAAAGTGTTCATTTTTTTAGCTTTGCGTTTTATATATTCAAATATTGCTTATAAAAATGACAAAATCAAGTTTTATTGTTTAAAATATGAATATTTAATATCAATTTAAGTGTAACTGATTGATATTCAGAAAGTAAAAATGTTAATAAAATTAGCTGAATTTTAAGGGTTTGCTAATTGTAATATTTTTTAGAAAAAAATACAGTTATCCAAAACAATCTGCCTAGATGAATTTTTATTAATTTAAAAAAGAGGCTTATGGAAAAAATAGACTTATTCAAAACTTCATTACAGGAAACTTATCCACCTTTTAGTTTGAGTGCAGCCTTACAAGCTCTTTGGTACGACGCCAAAGGAGATTGGGATAAAGCGCATGATTTAGCTCAGGAGAAAGAAGATCTTGCAGGCAATTGGGTGCATGCCTATTTGCATAGAAAAGAAGGCGATCAGTTTAATGCTTCATATTGGTATAGAAGGGCGCAACAACCAGTTTGTAGCTTAACTTTAGAAGAAGAATGGGAAGAGATAACCCAAGCTTTACTTAACCAATAGCAGTAGTAAAACTCTTGTTTTAGGCAAACACTCTCTTGATCTCAGTTTAATAATTGAGATAATACCCTAATATGCTTTACAAACTAAATTTATAGGCTGTTTTTACCCTTCTAAGAATATTTAATTCAAATACGAACAATTAAGATTTAAAGAAACGCGAAGAATATTAACCACACTATTACGAGTGTAGGTAATAATATAGGAAGCGAAAATCTTATAATATAGCCAAAGAAAGAGGGCATTTGAATACCTATTTGCTCTGCTATAGATTTTACCATAAAGTTAGGCCCGTTACCAATGTAGGTCATCGCACCAAAGAATACAGCTCCTACAGAAATGGCTGTTAATTGAACAACAGAATTAGTAAAATCGCCCATTCCATAAGCAAAGTTAACTACATCCATTTTTTCACTAATTGAGCCACCTTGTGCTGCAATAGCCGCTGTTAAGAAGTTTAAGTAAGTTGGAGCATTATCTAAGAATCCAGATAAGAAGCCTGTGCCCCAATACAAGGTGTTATGTGAGATTAATTCTCTTCCTGCATCAGAAGCTGCGAAACTAGCAACTAGTTCTAATGCTGGCATCATTGTACCGAAAATACCCACGAAAATAAATGCTACTTCTCTAATAGGTTCAAAGTTGAATTCATTTCCTTTAATAGCTTCTTGACTAGCAAATTTAAAAGACATAAAAGCTACTGAGAACATAATTAACTCTCTTACAAAAGAGAAATTTTGTCCGTCATATGGAATGCTTGGTACCCACTCAAAACCCTTAACATTAGGGTCTAAGAATACTGCGGCAATTACAACGCCTAACCATAAAAAGTTTTTAG
>PBYL01000060.1 GCA_002729595.1 Thalassovita sp.
CCATGGGCACGATGGAACCGTATGGGAAATTTTATTTGACAAATCTGGCAAATACATGTTCACAACCGGGTCTGATATGAAAATTATTAGATGGGATACAGACTCATGGACCTATGAAGTAATCACTGAGCTAAATACAATTATTAGAGCTTTGGCATTAAGCAGAAATGATAAATCTCTGGTTGCTGCACTAAAAAACGGGACTATACTTGAGTGGAATCTTGAAGACTTTACAGACCTAAGAGTTTTACATTCAGAACTGTCTGATGCTGCTACTTCATTAAAATTCTCTCCTGATGGCTCTCTATTAGTAAAAGGGTTTGAAAGTGGAAGAATTTTTCTGTGGGATATTGAGCAAGATAATATGATCAATTATCTAGAAGGGCATGATGCTAGAATTACTGAATTATCATTCAGCAAGAATGGAAAGTTTATGGCATCATCTAGTTGGGATGGTACCATTAGACTATGGAAAATGGATCAGATGAATGAACAACCAATTGTAATGAGAGATCAAAATTCATGGGTGCAATCTATCTGTTTCAGCCCTGATGACCGTTATCTCATAGCTGCATGTATGGATCATTCAATAAAGGTTTATCCTATAGATATTGAAGAAATGGCATCAGAGGTTTGCGATAAAATTAAGAGAAATATGTCTGATGACGAATGGGGTAAACATGTAGCAAACGAAATTGATTACGAACTAACTTGCCAAGATTTACCAAAAGGCAGAGATGATTAGATTAAACACAAATATAAACCAGCATGCTACACATAAACCTATCATTTTAATAATGATAATAGTATTATTATGTCTCAACCATAGTAATGCTATCGCACAAAAAAGCTGTCTTCAATCTCTCGAAAAAGCAGAAATGCTTTACACCGAAGGTAAGCTAAATCTAATTCCAGACCTTCTAACCAACTGTATAAAAAAAGGCTTTGATTATGAGCAAAAAGTAAGAGCTTACGAATTAGTTATTCTATCTTACTTATATCTCGATAATGAGAAAGATGCAGCTAACAGCATGTTAGACTTACTAAAGTTCGAAAAAGAATATACCCTAACTGGTCGAGAACCAACCGAATTTAAAAAACTCTACGAAGCCTTTAGAACCTATCCAATTGTAATGATTGGAATCAACCTTGGAGGAAATGCATCTCTAATAACACATAATGAATTATATGGAGTAAATAATCCATCTCCAGATTCAATAAGTTACAGTTTTGAGCCTGGTTTTAAAGTTGGAATCACATCAGATTTTCAAATCGGAAAACACATATTATTTAGTTCAGAAATCAATATTCTAAGCTTAAGTTATTCTTACACAAATCATCTTTACGATTTTACTCAGTATGACTTAAGAGAAAAACAAACAGTTTTGAGCTTTCCGCTTGGTATTAAATTAATGGCTGGTAATAAAAAAATAAGGCCATATGTAACCTTAGGAACATCAATAGATATTCTGCTTAAAGCAAATCTGCATATAATAAGAACATTCCCTAATCAACCTGTAATAGATGTAACTGGTCAAGACGTAGATGTGACTAATCTCAGAAATGAGTTTAACTATCACATCTATGCTGGAGCTGGCTTTAAGCTAAAAGTACCTCGCTCATTTCTATTTTTCGAAGCGAAGTTTTCTAAAAGTCAACTAAATCAGGTAAATGAGAATAACAGGTATGGAAATACCGAGCTCATTTATAAATATGGTCATATAGACAATGATTTCTTTATCAATTACCTGAGCATCTCTGCTGGAATACAATACAATATTTACAAGCCGAAAATCTTGAAAAAATATTTTTATCATTAAAATGAGAAATCTTGTATCAAATTTCTACATTCTAATTCTCCCTCTTTTCTTTCTTATTTCTTGTGAAGAAAATACAAGTGAGTTTTCAGAAAAGGATAAGGTGTTTATTAAATTTTTTGGAAGTCTAGATAATGACGAAGGTACTAAAGTTGCCGAATTAACTGATGAGGGTTTTCTCATTCTTGGTACTACAAAAACTTCTACAATTGATGATGAAGCATCAACTGATAGTAAGATACTACTTATACATACCAATTATTTTGGCGAAACAGTTTGGGAGCAAGAAATTGGAGGAACAGATGGCAATTATACTGCTGGCTCATTTATTATAAATGATCAAAACGAAATTTATATTTCTGGAACAGTTCAAGAGTCTTTGAGCAGCACATTCACTAATCTGATCTTAATTAAAGTAAGTTCAACAGGCGAAGAAATATGGAGCAAAACATTGAATAATGCTTCAAATTCTGAGACTGCAGTTGAAATGGTAAATACTTCTGACAATGGAATTATTCTTATTGGTAACACCAATTCGAGTACAGAAAATGAGCTAACCAGTACAACTCAAGATTTTTATGTAGTAAAAACTGATAGTGAAGGAAATATAGTTTGGGAGAGAACATATGGTTTCGAAGAAGGCAAAAGTGATTATGGCAATGCTGTTGTTGAAGCAGAAAATGGAGACTTTATCTGGCTCGGAACTACACAAAAAGACAACCTTACCGGAAGTGCTTTAAACTCAGATATGAGAGTTGTAAGATCTAACAGTATTGGCAACTTAATTTGGGATTATCTTTTTGGAGGAGATGGAAACGATGTTGGAAATAAGGCAATCAAGCATTTTAATGAATATGTACTCACCGGGGGGATTGGCAATTCTAGTACCAATGAAAGTGATTTTTATCTAGTAAAAATCAACAATAACGGTAAAGAATTGTGGTCAAATCAATATGGTGGCAGTAATGATGATATCGCATATGATGTATTCACCACTGATGATGGTGGCTTTATTCTTACAGGTTACACTTTTTCTTACGGGAATGGTAAATCTGATATTTTTCTTGTAAAAACAGACTTTGAAGGAAACCTTCAATGGACATCTGCTATAGGTGGACAAGGAGAAGATATTGGGAAATCTGTGATACAGACAAGCGATGGGGGCTTTTTAGTTTCAGGAACAATAGAGTTTGAGAACAATACTATGATTTGTTTAATAAAAACTAACTCAGAAGGTTTAACTAATTCCTTAAATTAAGGATTACGATTCTTGATAACAAAGTACAATTCTCCTCCTTTCTCAAAAAACTGTATTTCTGACAACCTTTATTACACGGGATAAAAATGTGCTTTTAAGCCAATAGTATTTTAGGTATAAAGATGGTATCACTTAATAATTGTTAAGTGTGACAATTTTTAAAATATGACAAAAATTTACCTTTCAAAGTCAAGATTAGCTTTAGCTATCTTTTTTCAGCTATTTGTTTTCACAGAACTATACAGTCAGGTAATTATTAATACTCCAACAGCTGCAGAGTTTTGTGTAGGAGGGAACATAGTTACATTAGAGGATATTCAAATAATAGAAACTGTTGATACGGATATAAGCAATACAACAGGTATTGAAACATACATTATTACTGTACCATCAGCAAATTTTGAATTTAATACAGGAGCAACTGTAACTATCTCACACTTAGGAACTGCCACTGTTACCAATTTATCTGCATCTATTACCAGTAATGAAATCTCTTTTAACTATAACATGATTAATACAGCAAGTGGAATTGACACACTTGTATTAAGTGGAATAGAATTATTGGCGCTAAACACAACTGATGCAGGAAACATAGTAAGGAGTGGAGGAACAGTAGTACATAATGGGAACGAGGTAATTGATAATTTAAATCATGGCAGCTTAACCAGTTATACAGGAGCAACTGCTACAGCAGGTACATATACAGCTATTTGTGAAGGTGGTACAGTTAGTTTATCAGGTATTGTAGGTGGATTAGTTGGCGATGTATCTTGGTCTGCACCTTCAGGTACATTTTCAGATATTAATGATTTAAATGCTACGTATACGCCAAGCATTACAAATGGCTCAGTTACTATAACCCTCACTAATGACCCAGACGGTCCGGGAGGCTGTACCGCAGCAACTAGCGATGCAACAATTACTGTAATATCTCAACCAGAAGCTCCTACAGTAACATTTAATTCAATTTACAACGTAGGAGAAACAATCACTGCACCTCAAGTAACATCAGATAATTCAAACTTAGAATGGCACTCAGATTTAAGTTTATCTGCTGATCTTACTATAACATCTGGTAATACAGCTATACCAAACTTAACTGATATTGGTTTTAGCTCCGCTTCAGCAAATATTACAACAGTATATGTTACCAACACAATTGCTGGTTGTAGAAGTGAAGCGACTCCAGTTCAATTAGTAGTAAGTTCTGGTATCACTTTAAGTGAAGCTATTAATGGAAATAAGCTATGTGTGGGAGGTAATGAAATAGCTATTGGAGATGTAGTTATTACAGAAAATGATGCATTTGCATTCGCCAATACCAATGGAATTGTAAGTATAGAAATAGCGACTCCTTCTCCAAAATTTGAGTTTTATACTGGTGGAGGTATTACTGTGAGCCAGACTCAAACAAGCGGAACTATGAGTAATTTATCGGCTATTGCAACTGCTGGTAAACTGACAATCAATTACGAAATAACAAATACAGAAAATGGCATCGACGAAATTACCATCAATGGAATAAAAGTAAGAGCGATAGGTAATTCAGGTGTTGGAGAATTACTTAGAACAGGTGGAACCGCAACCATTGCAGGATTAGAAGTATCTGATGCTATCAATTTTGCTACTTTACAAAGCTATAATAATACTTCTGTTGATGCTGGCTCTGATATAGACATATGTGTAGGTGAATCAGTAAGTCTGGAAGGTTCTTTTACAGGAGCTGCTAGCAGTATCACTTGGTCTGGCCCGGGAAGTTTTACTACAACCAATCAATTAAAAACTGTTTATACTCCTGCATCTACTGTAGATGGAACTGTAGAGCAGGTAACAATTACTAGTAATGATCCTGATGGTACAGGAGGTTGTGCTCCTGTAAGTGATGTAATCAATATTACTGTTAGAGGAATACCAACTGCGCCTACTGTAAGCTTTAATCAAAATAAATGTGTAGGAGATGTATTAACCGCTCCTATTGTTACAAGTGGAACAAGTAATTTAAAATGGCATAGCAGCCTCGCCCTAAACAATGATATTACTGTAACATCAGGAGACCTTACCACTCCTAATCTTACCGACTTAGGTTTCTCAACAGCAGCTACTGGTACATTTACAGTTTATGTAACTCAAACTTCAACATATGGATGTGAAAGCTTACCTACAGAAGTTAAACTAGTTGTAAATCCAGTTCCTAATGCACCAATTATTACTGAACCAGAAGTTGAAATATGCCAAAATGATAACAGTAGTCTTTCTATCTCAGCAATTGGTAATAATCTAAGATGGTATAGAAGTGATAATTCATTTATTGTTCAAAGTAATACGTTTGACCCAGTTGGTTTAAGTGAAATAAATACCGCAACAGCAGGAACTACTACCTTTAAAGTTACTCAAACCGAAAATAATTGTGAGAGTGCATTTGCTAGCTTTACGGTTAAAGTAGTTGCTTTACCTAATACATCAGCAATTAGTGGAGATGTTACTGCCTGTGCTAGTTCAGAAGGTAATATTTATAGTGTAACTGAAGTTAGTGGCAACAAGTACATTTGGTCGTTATCTGGTGGAGGAACGATCACTTCAGGTCAAGGTTCATCTAGTATTTCAATCACATGGAATGATAATACCTCAACAATTGAAACATATACGCTTTCTGTAACTGAAGAAGACCCAACAGGCTGCCAAGACCTACCAGAAAGTATCGATGTAACTATTAATCCTGTTCCAAATGTGTCATTTACAGGTTTATCCTCATCTTATTCTTCTACAGATTTAAGTGCGTACGAACTAACAGGAACACCATCAGGCGGTGTATTTTATGGACAAGGTGTTTCTTATAATAGCATTTCTGGAAAATATGAATTTAAACCAGCAGAAGCAGGCACAGGCAATATTCCAGTTGGTTACCAATATCAAACCACTGAAGGATGTACAATTTATGCGACACCTTATATAACAAATATTGGAATACCTTCGGCCTCTGGTATAAATGGCTTAAACGCATCTAGAGAATATTGTGAAAATGACGATGACGTTCCAATATTTGGTATTGGTGTATTACCAAGTAGCTCATTCTTATTCAGTGTTTTTCCAACTTTAGGATTATTAGAGAATGATCCCTCAGACCCGACTAATAATGATAAAGCTATTTTTTCACCTTCTAAAGTAGGACCAGGAACTTATTACTTATACTACAATAACGGTACAGGTAATGGTAGTCCAGAAATTGTAACAGTATATGAAATTCCAGATGCACCTACTACTGATACAGATTTAACCTATTGTCAAGGAGATGTACTTAGTGACTTTACAGCGACAGGTTCAGGAACTATAAAATGGTATACAAGTTATCCAACACCTGGAGGAGAGGTGAGTACAGCAACAAATGGTATTGCAACTGTTGCTGAATTGTCTTTAACCAATGCAACAGCTAGCCCAACTTCTGGCTCACCAATTAATATTTGGGTTACACAAACAGATGGAAATGGTTGCGAGAGTGAACCAGAAGAGATTAGCATCACTGTAATTACCAAACCATCACAACCAACATTATCTTCTACTATTCCAGTTTATTGTCCAGGAGATATATTACAAAATATTGTAGTAACCGGAGAAAGTGGAGCTACTTGGCAATGGTCAGAAGCCTCAGACTTTTCTTCTTCAGTGGGAACTTCAAGCACTAGTGGAGTAACATCTACTTTTCAAAACCCTATTACGCTTACATCTAATGGTTCATCTTCTAAAACCATTACTTATTATGTAAGACAAATTGTAGATGGATGTATTAGTGATCCTTTAACAATAAATGTTACAACCTACCCGACACCTGAAAAACCTGTATTAGTATCAACTATACCGACTTATTGCCCTGGTGATCTATTACAAGATATTACTGTAAGTGGTGCTTTAGGAGCAACATACGAATGGTCTGATGATGCTGGTTTTTCTAACATTGTTGGTACTATGAATAATACAGGAAATACATCTACTATAAACTATCCTATTTCCTTAACAGCTCCGGGACCATCAGCAAGCACTTATTCATTATATGTTAGACAAAGATTGAATGGCTGTTTTAGCGAAGCAACTCAAATAGATGTTACTGTTTATCCAACACCAGATGCACCATTAATAATTACTGCAAGACTAGAATACTGTCATGGTGATGTACTAGAAGATATTGTGGCATCAGGCGAGGCAGGAGCTACTTGGCAATGGTCTAATTCAGCAGACTTTTCTACAACAGTAGGTTCGCAAAGTACTTCTGGTAATAATTCTACTTTTCAAAACCCAGTAGTTTTATCAGCTTACGGTCCAGGAGCTAACACAATAAATTATTGGGTTCGCCAACAGGTAAATGGCTGTTATAGTCCAGCAACACAAATTTCTATCGATGTATATCCAATACCTTCAGCGCCAACTCTTTCGGGTACAAATCCAGTATATTGCTCTGGAAGTACTATAAATAGCATTACCGTTTCTGGTGAAAGTGGAGCTAATTTTAAATGGTATAATGATGCTTCATTATCTGATATTAATTTAATTGCTAACCAAGCAACATTAAATAATCCTCCAATATCAAATATTAATAATACAGAATCACCAATTATACACTCGCTTTGGGTTACACAAACGCTAAATGGTTGTACAAGTCCTGCTTTAGAAGTAGATATAACTATTTATCCATATCCAGATATTCCAACAGCTACATATACTTCTGATTATTGTGATGGAGATGTAGTAGGTAATATAAATGTAAGTGGAAAAACAGGTGCAGTTTTTACTTGGTATGACTCATTACTTACTCCTTATTCTGTTCAGCCAGCTACTAATACAAGTGCAACTGCAACAGAACTAGGTATTGATAATAATACTCCAGGTGTTTATAAAATTTATGTTACGCAAACACTAAATGATTGCGAAAGTGAAGTAAATGAAATTGAAGTAACTATTCATAATATCCCAGAAGCCCCTAATGCAAGCTCTCCTGATCCTGTTTGTATTTTCCAAGATGTTAATAACTTAACTGCTTCGGGAGAAACAGGAGCTACTTTTAAATGGTATACTGATGCAGCTTTAACCAATCTATATGCTACCGGAGCTAGTGTAAATCCAGGTATAACAAATACCTCTGCTTCAGAAACAGATTTTTGGGTAACACAAACATTAAACAACTGCGAAAGTCCATCTACTCAAGTAACTGTAACTGTTTACGATATTCCTCCATCACCAACTGTTGATATTCCATCAGAATACTGTGTTGGACAACAAATACAAAATATTACAGCTACAGGCTCTAATTTAAGATGGTATTCTGATAATTCACTTACTAATCAAGTTGGTGCAGGAGAATCGTTTGCACCTGGTATAGATAATAGCAAAAGCTCTGTTACTAAATTTTATGTTACACAAACTTTCTTTAGTGGAGATGGATTTAATGGTTGTACAAGCTCCGCGACAGAAGTTGAAGTAATTATTCACGATTTACCAGTTGTGAGTATTGCTGATTTAGATGCAGAATATTGTGTTGATGAAAGTGCTGCTACAATTAGAGGTATTCCTGCAGGAGGTTACTTTGTTGGTAATGGAATTTCTGGTGAAGTTTTCACTCCAAGTGATGCTGGTATTGGTACACATGTTATCAAATACATTTATGAAAATGCCAATAGTTGTATTGATTCGGCTACTCAATTGGTTACAGTACATGAATTACCTGCTGTTACATTTAGTAATTTAGATTCTACCTATTGTGTAAATGATGATTATGTAACTTTAAATGGTTTCCCTGTTGGAGGGACATTCTTTTTAGATGGGTCTCCAATGTCTTCAACTTTTAGACCTGATATTATCGGTGTTGGAGAACATGAGGTAGTTTATACTTATACTGATGGTAATACATGTACAAATTCAGATACACAACAGGTTGTAATTTACCCAGCTCCAATTGTTAATTTCACTATTGATACTTACTGTTTAAGTGAAGATGTTAACTTCTCAGATTCCAGCTCAGTGGAAAGTGGCAATATAGTAGCTTGGGAGTGGGATTTTGACGATGGTGAAAACTCTACAGAGCAAAATCCTACTCATCATTTTAATGAAATAGGATACTATACTATTTCTCTCACAGCGTTTACAGAAAATGGTTGTAGCGATTATACAGAAAGAGATATTTATATTGGTGCTACTCCTGATGTAGATTTCGAGTGGTCTAACACCTGTGTGAATGACTTTGCTATTTTCACTAACCTTTCATCCGTAGAAAACGAAAGCTTACAAAGTAGTTTCTGGGATTTTGGTGATGGTAACTCTTCTACAGACTTTTCACCAACTCATCAATATTTAAATCCAGGTAGTTATGAAGTTACACTTACTGTTTTTTCAGAAACTAACTGTGTATCTACTATAACTAAAGATGTGGCTATTTTCCCTTCAATTGGATCTTATCCATATTACGATAGTTTTGAAGATCCTGAAAGTGGTTGGTTCGAAAATGGAGAAAACTCTAGTTGGGAAATTACTACTCCATCTGCTTCTATTATAACTCCTCAAGATAATGGACCAAATGCTTGGATCACAAATGGTAGTGGTAACTATAATAATGATGAAAGATCGTATGTAGAAAGCCCTTGTTTTGACCTCACTTTATTAGACAGACCTAAATTATCATTTGATATTTTCTATAATACTCAAGAAGGATTTGATGGTGCAGTGTTACAATCTTCTATAGACGATGGCAATACTTGGGAACTTGTTGGTAGCGCTGATGACCCAATAAACTGGTTTAACACTGTTTCTGTGAGAGGCAATCCGGGAGATCAATCTTTATATGGTTGGTCTGGCACTGACTCTATCGGTTGGATTAAAGTGAGCCATTACATAGATCATTTAAGTAATGAAGCTTCTGTGAGATTTAGAGTTGCTTTTGGTTCCGACCCTTCATTTAATGATGCAGAAGGAGTAGCATTCGACAATTTTAAAATTGAAGACAGAGATAAAATGGTTCTACTCGAATCTTTTAGAAACTCTTCAAACGACAACGATGCATTAATTAACCCAGCTTCAGAAGCACAAATAGAGGAAATTATTAGCGATGTAATTCCTATTAATTACCACACAAATTTCCCTGGAGTTGATCCATTAAATCAAGATAACTCGGCAGACCCAAGTGCTAGAGCGCTGTATTATGGTATTATGAATACGCCTAGAACAGTAATAGATGGCATTGCTTATGACAAAACCGATGCCTCGCCATACTGGGATGCTAACAATGTAAGAGCTAAAGCACTAGAAGAGAACAAGTTTAAAATAGACATCACTTTTGGTGAAGAAAGCACCGAGCTATTAAATATCAATGTAAGTGTTGAAGCTCTAACCAATATTTCTGATGAAGTTGCCATACAAGTTGCTTGTATAGAAAGACATATAACAGAAGTTACTGGTGAAAATGGTGAAGACAATTTTGACTGGGTTGTTAGAAAAATGTTACCTGATGCAGCAGGCACAAGTTACAGTACTGGTTTCACAACTAATGAAAAAGTTGATTTAAGCCTGAGTTGGAAACCTCAGAAAATTTATGATCCATCAAATGTATTAATCGTAGCTTTCGCACAGAATAATATTACCAAAGAAATTTACCATGCAGTATATACTGCGCCAGATTATTTCCCAGATATAGTTTCTGCTATATCTAACAGTAGTTTTTCTGGAAAAAACACTCCGGTAATTTTCCCTAATCCTGTAAATAGTGAGTTAAACGTAGCTTTTAAAAGCGATGTAACTGAAAACTTGAAATGGGAATTAATAAACCTTGAAGGCAAAACATTCCAAAGTGGTCATATAAATAGGGGAGAAAGCTCTTTACAAATTAATGTGAATAATTTATCTCGTGGAGTTTACTTTATTAAGTATTCTCAAAACAATGAATTTATATTTAGCCAGCGATTTATTAAGAGTGAGTAAAAAAAATATTTCTAATTTGTTAACTTGTAATCTGATATAAAGCTTAAAAAAATCAGAACCTCCGAAGTAAATATTTTTATATTTGCGAAACTCAATCTACATCGTAATGAAATACAAAAGAATTCTTTTAAAATTAAGTGGAGAAGCTTTGATGGGATCCCAAAATTATGGCATCGATTCAGAAAGACTCTCAATGTATTCAAATGAAATTTCAAAAGTTGTAAATAAGGGCATTCAGGTAGCTGTAGTTATCGGTGGCGGTAATATTTTCAGAGGTATGCAAGCTGAAAAAACTGGCATCGACAGAGTACAAGGAGACTACATGGGAATGTTAGCCACTGTGATTAATGGCATGGCTCTACAAGGTTCTCTTGAAGCTCATGGCATCTATACAAGACTTATGTCTGGTATTAAAATGGATCAAATTTGTGAACCATTTATTAGAAGAAGAGCGGTAAGACACCTTGAAAAAAACAGAGTAGTAATTTTTGGTGCAGGTACTGGTAACCCATACTTTACTACAGACTCAGCGGCAAGTTTAAGAGCTATCGAAATTGAAGCTGATGTTGTACTAAAAGGAACTAGAGTGGATGGTGTTTATAACGCTGACCCAGAGAAAAATCCAAATGCAACTCGTTTCTCAAGTATTTCATACGAAGAGGTTTACCAAAAAGACCTTAAGGTAATGGACATGACAGCCTTTACACTTTGTAAAGAAAATGACTTACCAATAATCGTATTTGATATGAACACTCCCGGTAACTTGCAACGTATTGTAATGGGAGAAGAAATAGGAACTTTAATTTCGATGTAAAATATTTAGTTTTTTATTGTAATTTTAAATTGTACAACAATAAAACAACATCATTTACTATGGAAGAAGATATAGCATTTTATCTGGAAGAAGCGAAAGATCATATGGATAAATCAGTTCTTCACACAGCAGAAGAATTGAGAAAGATAAGAGCAGGAAAAGCAAATCCTAGTATGTTAAATGGTATAATGGTTATGTATTATGGCACTCCAACACCTATAAATCAGGTGGCTAGTGTGAATACTCCCGATGCAAGAACCATTATGGTAAAACCTTGGGAAAAAACCATTTTATCAGAAATAGAAAAATCTATAATAAACTCAGACCTTGGTTTAAATCCTGTAAATGATGGCGAATCAATTAGATTGAATATTCCACCACTTACAGAAGAGCGCAGAAAGCAATTGATGAAGCAAGTAAGAGCAGAAGCCGAACATGGAAAAATTAGTATTAGAAATGTTCGTAAAGATGTAAACGATTCATTAAAAAAATTGCAAAAAGACGGAGCGTCTGAAGATGCAGTTAAGAAGGCAGAAACGGATGTACAAGAACTTACTGATACTTATATTAAGAAAGTTGATGATCTTGTAGCTGTGAAGGAAAATGATATAATGACTGTATAACGCAATTATTAGAATAATTAAAGTCCGGGTTTAAAGCCGGACTTTTCACTCTCCAACCATACATTACATATAAATTTTTCTTGTTGCTATTTTTTCTACAGCAATCAATTAAACAAGAAATATTTATGATAATCTCTGTTAATTATTTTCGGTACAAACAATTATAGGTGTGACTCTTTAGTTCATGTTTATGACAATTTTTTATTGTTTTATTCATTTTTTAATTGAATTATTAAAGCCTACCGAAATAATATTTTTGTCCACCTGCTAATTATGATTCATGCTTAAACGCATAAAAAATATTCTGATTCTTTTTAGTACTTTTTTAGTAGTATTTATAACTGTTCAGCTAATTACTGTTTACATAAATGGTTTATCTGCACAAGTACCTCCCAAAAGAGAGTTTCGAGCTATTTGGATTACTACTTTAAATAATTCTGATTGGCCCTCAAAAAAAGGACTTCCTATAGAAGAACAGAAAAAAGAATTTATCGCAATTCTTGATCAATGTGCAAAAAGCAACATAAACGCAGTAATTGTTCAGATTAGGCCAGCTGGAGATGCATTTTACAAAAGTAGTTTTGAGCCTTGGTCAGAATGGTTAATGGGTAAGCAGGGCATGTCTCCTCCAAGTGATTATGATCCACTTGAATTTATGATTCAAGAAGCTCATAAAAGACAAATTGAGCTACACGCATGGATGAACCCTCTTAGAGCTGTCTATAATCGCTATAGCGATGTTCATGACAGACATATTTCGAAAGTTAACCCTCAATGGTTTTTTAAGTATGGAGGAACAACTTTCTTTAACCCAGGTATACCAGAAGTAAGAGATTATATATGCAAAGTTGTATTTGATGTCGCCAGTAGATACGACATAGATGGAATTCATTTCGACGATTACTTTTATCCATATCCTAATTCGGATGAAAAACTAAAAGATGATAACACCTTCTGGAAATACCGTAATGGAATTCGAGATAAAAGTGAGTGGAGAAGAGAGAATGTAAATAGTCTGATAGAAGCAATTCATGAAGGTTTAGGTGCAATTCGCCCAGAATTAAAATTCGGAATTAGTCCTTCTGCTGTATGGAGAAACATTTATGATAGTCCACTAGGCTCATATACAAGAGCTGGTGTAGCCAGTTACGACCATTTACATGCCGATATAAGACTTTGGTTAGAAAAAGAATGGATCGATTATGTAATACCTCAAATATATTTTAGCACCGAACACAAGCATGCAAACTATCGCACACTTGTAAAATGGTGGAATAGAAATACTTTCAATAGACATTTATATATTGGCCAAGCGGCTTACAAAATTTATTGGGACAGAGATAAAGCTTGGTATAGCAAACAAGAAATGCCAAAGCAACTTTCTTATAATAGGAGTCTAACTCAAGTAAAAGGGAGTGTATTTTTTAGAGCTAATAGCTTTATGCGTAATAGAGGCAACTTTAGAGATTCATTAGAAACTAACTGGTATAAATACCCTTCTATTACACCTCCAATGCCTTGGAAAGATGATGTTCCGCCAAGAAAGCCTGACAACTTTAAATTAACTCTGCAAAGTGGTGGAATGCAATTAAGCTGGGAAAAACCAGCTCCTGCACAAGACAATGACAATGCTAGCAGATACATACTCTATAAACTACCGCTAGATAGCCATCCTGATATGATTGAAAATCCTCAAAACATATTAGCTATTGTCGATGGTGACCAGTTTTCATTTATAGATACAACTGTCAATAGCTACGAAACTCATGAGTTTCTTATCACTTCATTAGACAAATTAAATAATGAGAGTGCTCCAGCTAAACCTCAAATAGAACCTATTTTGGTTTTGGATAAATTCAGCTTTAGAGAATTTAGATATTATTTTAGCTTCTTCGAAAATGGTATTTCAAATCATTTTGGTTGGTTAAAACAGGTAGAAAACACCGTTGCAGAGGGAATAGAAACCGGTAGATAGTTAGAAAAGGGCTGACACCTGCAAGTTACCTATATGCACAATGTTTCTTTCAGGAGATTTACGGCCATTGTAAGATGCTTGAATTTGAAGTCCATTATTCAATTTCTTTACAAAGTTTACTTGCCATGTAAAGTTTTGGCCATTTCTAAGTCCTTCTAACATCTCATAACCTAAAGCCGAATTTTCATTTCCATTAAATGAAAACCTGCTTGCTTTAATACTCGCATTAATATTTTGTTGTTGCAAACCGCTACTCCTCACGGCAAGCGACAACTCATGCAATGTTCCTACATAGTTAATTTCATCAGTATAAGCAGGAGCATCCTTTATTTTATAATAGTAATACAGAGTCAATTTTAATTTCCTCCCCGGTTGTAAATCCACAGATGGCTTTATAAAATATTGAGTGATGTTATAATTCTGATTCAATAGAAAATCTGAGAAATTACTTTTTTCAGAAGTACCAATCTCAAAATTATGAGTTAAGCTATTATTGATATTATGTCGATAATCTAACTTAAGCTCTTGTACATCACTTCCTTCAAAACCTCCAGTTAAAAGCTGCTTACTATTACTTTTAGTAAACTGAAGTTCTAATCCGTAGTTAGGGTTTTTCCGATTAAAGAAAATGGATGTTCTAAGACTGGTATTTTTAGAGACTAATATGTCTTCATTTAAGTTACTTGCAAATGGAAACAACCTTTCAATAAAAACATCTGCTGAAGTTCGATAAGCTGCGTTTAATACACTTGTAAGCGAAAATTTAGATAATAATCTATTAATACCATCTTTACTTTGCCAATTTGCAGGTGGGGTTATTTTTAACCTATGACTAACATTACTCGCATAAACTTGAATATATTCAGAGGTAGGTGTATAGAATTTAGCGTAACTTCTTTCATCTGCTAAAATGGCTAAATAAAACTCATCAAGTTCTTGTATGCCATTTCCGTTTTCATCTCTCCATGTATGTGTTCCTGTTCCATCATCAACTTTTACATAAACAAACTCTCTTTTTAATTCTCTGGCAGTTGATGTTGAAAAGCCAAGATCTGAAAGAATAATACTTCTAAAAAATTTCTGTCTCCAATTAGCTTGCCCACTGAGTGTATTTTCTATGTATGATGTAGTGTTGGTAATAGTTTCTAAACTTCTGAAATACATAGATACATCAAACTGATTATTACGGCCATTTCTTTTTATACTGGCAGATATAGTCTCAGCTTTAGTTGAAGTGCTATCAGAATCAGATAGTTTATCATCTTCTCTGTGATTATAAGATATGTTGTAGGTAATATCACTATCATCTAAACTCTTAATATAAAAAGTATGTGAAGTATAATTAGCCACCTGATTACTTGTAACTGTAGATGCAGATAAATCGAAATTATGCTCGCTACTTTCAAATTTATAGCCTGGTTTGGCAATGGGTAATTGATAATTTATATCAGTAAGAATTTTTCTCCACTGAACTTTACTGCCTTCAAAAGCAGTATTCAATTGAAATAATGAGGTATTAATACCAAGTTTCTTTACTTGCTGTTTCCAATCTATTTGATTTTGCACACCTTTTAGCCAATCTTCACGCTTTCTAAATCCAAATTTGTAAGTCAATGAGTTTTGCTTTCCTCTGGTAATTCCTAAAGAAACTTGTGCAATATTGTCATCAATATCAGTTTTCTGCGTACTCGTAAAAATCCCCCAATTACGATCAAAAGTAACAGAGCGATATCGGTCAATTTGATTAAAATTCTTAGTTATTTTCTCAAGACTTATCTCTGAATTCCACTCATAATCTCCTGAATAGCCTATAGGTTTTCCTTTGTTCTTATAGCCGACCTTCAAGGCTTGTCCAGAATTATCTTCGTCGTGTAATTCGGAAAGTAAGTTTAAATCTTTATTAGAGAAAGCAGTTTCAGCAAATACATATTCATTTTTACTTAATTGAAATTTACCTCCCACATTCAACATTTGCTTACTATCTGGTGCAGCTATTATACTTCCAGGCTCATATGTACCAGCAGGTATTCCGTTAGAAGGAGCTATCCATTGATATTCTCGACCATTTGTATTAGCACTACCAATTATATAATTTCCTTTACCTTCTCCCACATAAACAAAACTAGGCGAAAATAATGGAGCATCTTCTTCTGAAGCTCGCTCATAAATTGTGTAAACTTGTTCACCAATTAATGTATCTCTCAGCGTATAGAGGATTCGGTTTTCGTCAAACTGGCTAACTGTATCTGGCTCTACGTTATAAAATATATTTGAAGTGCTATCCCCAACTGCAGCTAAAACATTGTAAGTTTCTTGATTTAGTGTAAAACTGAGTGGGTTGTTTTTACTATCTCCTTCACGATAGAAATCTGCATAAAAATGTAAATTACCCTCTTGCTGCTGGTGAGATGCTTTTGTAATTAACCTACTATAATTTTGAGTGGCATACTCAAATTCTATTCTCACTCTAGAGTATTGTGTAATGATGTTTTTTGCAGTAAATGTTATTTCAGCATTGTTGTAGTCAATCGTATAATCATTATACAGCCCTCGCTCCATTAGTTGCTCATCTAAATAGACTTTTTCTGAGCCAGCTATTATAATAATGTATTGTTCGTTGTCTTCTCCTGAAATCTGATAAGGACCTAAAACTCCTTCATCAACAGTTAAATATTGACTTGAAAATTTCCCTTTGGCTATAGCTAAACCAACTTCTGTTTTAAATGATCGCTTATTTACAGTATCTGAATGATAAACTGATAAGCCTGCACCCAACACTTGTTTGTTATATCTCAAATACTCATTTTCATTATTTGTTAGAGTGATATCGCCGGCTTCTAGCTTTGCATGCTTATGCTTTAAAGCCAAATACACACGATCTATATCTCGTATTTGTCGGGTATTTCCCTCTGGTTGAAAAGGTACATTCTGATCTGAAAACACAGCTTCAATTTCAACATCATCTGTTAGCTTACCTTCTAATTGAAGGTTCAACGCTGCATTTACAGTAACATCTTGAGTATTACCGAAAGACATACCTCTAGTAAAGCTACCTTGCTTTCTAATTTCGGGAGTATCAAAAATAGATTCTTTCTCTTCTGAAAAGCTACTTATTTCAGGAGCGAGTTCTTGATAAGCATTTTTATAAAAGCCTGTATCGTAAGCCTGTTGAGAACGGTTAAAATACTTCTCAGAAAAATTGATTGGCAATACTGTAAAACAAATCAATATCGAATCGGGCTGAGCAAGTGCTTTATTCACATCATATTCGACGTAAACCAGATGTTCATCAAAATTATAATATAGAGATTTTACTCCTGAAGATGTATTTTCTTCAGGAATATACCCTTTGATCTCTAAACTGCCAGGAACAACCGAAAGTGAATCAGGCACAAAGCTTTTTATGCCATTTTTTATCCAGATACATCTTTCAGCTTCAGGTTGAGCTAGTAATAATTGGGTTTGGAGTAAAAAAAATAATATATAAAAAAATTTCAAGCGCTCCATGAGTCATAAAAACGACCATGGGCAAACTCCATTTTATACTTTCAGATTTTTATGAGCGAAAAAACTAAAAGGGTAATTAAAACTTTTTTTCACTATTTTTAAAGTTACATTACTAGCACAGACTTGTCAAATTAATTAAATAACTATCTGATGATTACACTCATACAGTTAGAGTATGTGATTGCTGTTGATACTTACAGGCATTTTGCCAAAGCTGCTCAAAAGTGTTTTGTAACACAACCTACCTTGAGCATGCAGATTAAAAAGCTTGAAGAACATCTTGGTATTATTATTTTTGATCGCAGTAAGCAACCTGTAATGCCTACTGAGATTGGTAAAAAAATAATTGAACAGTCGAGAATTATCTTAAGGGAATCTGAAAAAATTCCGCAAATCATAAACTCTTTTGAAAACTTTGTAAGTGGCGAAGTTAAGATTGGAATTACTCCTACCATTGGCCCTTATCTGATACCCAAAATCACTGGGAGTTTTATGAAAAAATATCCTGGAGTGAGTCTCTATTTTAAAGAACTGGTACCCGATCAACTCTTCGATGAAATTAAAAAGGATTTAATAGATGGAGGTATAATTGCCACACCTAGTAAAGATGATAGTTTGGAAACAAGCTCGCTTTTTTATGAAGAAATCATGATTTATGCGAACCCTTCACATCCTTTTAGTCACAAAGATGAAATTGATATTAAAGAACTGGAAAACAGTAACTTGCTAAATATTAAAGGACTGAAAGAAGAAGTATTACAATTATTTACCTACCAAAACCAAAACGAATTATTCCGCTCTGAAAAGAAAGTTTTACTAAAATATGAAAGTGGCTCATTAGAAGCCCTTAAAAGAATGGTAGACAAGGAGGGAGGTTATACTTTTTTACCTGAACTGGCAATTAATCTTATTGAGAATGAGAAAAAAAATCAGGTAATTCGGTTTAAGAATTTAACTCCATTACGAGAAATAAAAATGGTAAGCAATAAAATCTCAGCAAAAAGTCGATTGATTGATCTACTAGCCAAGCATATTAAACATTGCTTACCACCTCATTTATTACAAAAAGAAAGAGGACAATTAATTAAAACTTAATGCCTATTTGTATTGTAAAATATTTACCATTTCCATTATAGTTTTTTCGATACCTTCTGGACTAAATCCTGAATAATGTTGTAATTCGATCTGCTCGCCTTGCTCAATTACTTCATCAGGGATTCCTAGTCTCTTAACTTGTGTGTCGTTGTAATTATGATCTGCCATAAACTCTAACACTGCACTACCAAAACCACCTTGCAAGCAGCCATCTTCAATGGTAATTACTTTATTGAATTTACTGAATACTTCATGTAGCATTTCTTCATCTAGAGGTTTCACAAACCTCATATCATAATGAGCTACATCAATTCCTCTTAGTTCAAGTTTTTCAGCTACTTCTAATGCATAATTACCCACATGACCAACAGTAAGCAATGCTACATCTTTACCATCTTTAATCTTTCTACCTGTTCCAACTTCTATTTCTTTAAATGGAGTTTGCCATTCTGGCATCATTCCCTGACCTCTCGGGTATCTGATAGTAAAGGCACCTTTTCTTGGTAATTGAGCAGTATACATCAGATTTCTCAATTCCTCTTCGTTCATAGGTGCTGCAATTACCATATTTGGTACACAACGCATGTAAGCCAAGTCGTATGCACCATGGTGTGTTGCTCCATCTGCACCTGCAAATCCCGCTCTGTCTAAGCAGAAAACTACATGTAAATTCTGCAAACATACATCATGTATTACCTGATCGTATGCTCTTTGCATAAAGGTAGAGTAGATGTTACAGAAAGGTACTAAGCCTTGAGTAGCTAAACCAGCAGAAACGGTTACAGCATGTTGCTCTGCAATACCCACATCAAAAGCACGCTCAGGCATGGCTTTCATCATAATGTTCATAGAAGAACCAGAAGGCATTGCTGGAGTTATACCAACAATCTTTTCATTCTTTCTAGCCAATTCTACGATTGTATTACCAAATACATCTTGATATTTTGGAGCCTGTGGCTTGTCGTAAATTTTCTTTTTTATTTCACCTGTTATCTTATCAAACTTACCTGGTGCATGCCATTTAGTTTGATCTTTCTCAGCAGGAGAATAACCTTTACCTTTAGTAGTGATGCAATGTAGCAACTTAGGTCCAGGAATATTTTTTAAGTCTGATAGCACACTCACCATATGGTTGATATCATGACCATCTACTGGCCCAAAATATCTTAGGTTAAGTGCTTCAAATAAATTACTGTGATTTAATAAAGTTGATTTTATTAAATGATCTATTCTCTGAACAATTTCTCTGGCACCTGGAGCTAACTTTTCTATTTTACCGAAAAGCTTCCAAGCATCATCTTTAAACTTGTTATAAATCTGAGAAGTAGTGATATCTGTAAGATAGTCTTTTAATGCCCCCACATTTGGGTCAATTGCCATACAGTTATCATTCAGTACAATGATTAGGTTTGTATCTGAAACCCCTGCATGATTCATCCCTTCAAATGCTAAACCGGCTGTCATTGCTCCATCACCAATTACTGCAATGTGTTGCCTGTCCAATTCGCCCTTTAATTTTGAGCCAATAGCCATACCCAAAGCAGCAGATATTGAAGTAGAAGAGTGTCCAACACCAAAAGCATCATATTCACTTTCTGCTCTTCTCGGGAAGCCAGAGATACCTTCGTATCTACGGTTAGAATGGAACTTATCCATTCTGCCTGTAAGGATTTTGTGGCCATAAGCTTGGTGACCAACATCCCAAACTAATTGATCGTAAGGAGTATTAAACACGTAGTGCAATGCTACTGTCATTTCTACCACACCCAAACTTGCACCAAAATGCCCTCCAAAAACAGATACATTATCTATAATGTATTGTCTTAGTTCTTCACAAACTTTATAAAGTTGGGCTGCGTCAATTTTCTTAAGGTCATCAGGACTCTTAATATTCTTTAGTAGTTCTCCCGGCTCAATCAACATAATTTTTTGTATTTTATCAGGGTGATGAAGTTTGCAACAAATTTCTCAAAAATAAGCACAAGCTACAATAGAATAAATTTATTTTGCATTTTGATGAACTCTAAACCAGTCGTCTCAGATAAATGTTTGCTAGTTTCAGTCATAAAAAATTTAATTTTAAAACAATTTTGCAAATAAGACCTGATAAAACTTTCCGACTGCCAAAAATATTAATTATCCATAAATATGGTTAATTTATTATAAATCCTTTCACATTTATTACTTATAGATTTATTAAGTTAAACAAACCAACATGCAAATTTTTACATTGTTAACTAAATTTTTCTGTATTACTGCAATACTTGTTGTTTCACTTACTGCCTATGGTCAAAAAAACAGACCTAGTCCGGCAAAAATAACCGAAGGAATTATAGATGGAGCACAAGTTACAATAAATTATAGTTCTCCGGCAGTAAAAGGCAGAACTATTTGGGGCGAACTTGTTCCTTATAATACAGTTTGGAGAGCTGGAGCCAATGAAGCAACCACTGTTAGCACCGATCAACCTCTTAAAATCTTTGATGAAATTTTACCTGCAGGTACTTATAGCTTTTTTGTAAAGCCTTTAGACGAGCAAAAGTGGGTTGTTATCTTTAACAAAGACATAGAACAGTGGGGAGCTTATAAATACGATGAGAATAATGATATTATTAGGGGAGAGGTAAATGTTGAACCACTGAATGATAGTATTGAACAGCTCAGTTATCAACTAGATAGCGTAAATAATAATATATCTTTAATCTGGGAGAAGAAAAGCATTTACATACCAGTAACTAATATTGGAAAAGACAAACAGTAAGTTACTGTTTGTCTTTTCGATTTTTAATTCTCTCCTTTTGTAAGCAAAGGTCTTGGGTTTGCTTCAACCTTCTCTATAAAGAAATACTTTTTACTGTTTATCAAATCCTGCTTGTTACATACTTCTCTCACACCATAGTAGAGCATATTACCATCTTTTGTCAACTCTACACGTTCTTCAAAAAACACATTTGATAATTTTATATCTAGAAATCCATCGTTAAGGAAAACTTCTTTTATATCAGACGAGTAACTTCCTGCATCAGAGTTTTTGTACCTATATATATATTGTCTCTTCTGAATAAAGAATACATTTTTCTGATAATACTCTGCATCTGTAAGCATAAATGGCTCAAAAGTCGAGAGATTTTCATTTGGATATGTAATTGCATTATCCCAAACCATTCTACCTGCTTCGTCGAAGCCTAAGGCAACTGTGTTTAAATAATCGTATTTATAGTTCTTATCTAATGTCTTAGTTTTTTCGAAACTACTCGCTAGCAGCATAAACCTTTTGTCGTATTGCTCAAACTTCTGAAGTTCAACATCAATCTTGGTTTTTATACTGAGCATTTTTGCAGAAGCTTTACTCAAGCGTTTTCGCTGTTTCATCTCATCTTTTTCCGGCAAGTATTTATAAAAGCTTTTCAGTCTACTTAAATCATAGAATCGAGTACTTTCAACATCTCTCTCTTTCAATTTCATAGAAAAGAAACCAGCCACATTTTCATCTGGGCGATAGGTTAGAGAATACTCACCAACAATTAAATAAGATGATTGGTCTATTATACCAAGTCGAAAATCTGAAATATTATATCCCAATGGTATCGAAACCTTTGTATTAAAAAGAATTCTACCACGGGAGTCGTAATTGTTTAGATAGATATTTTTTATTGAAGTTTCATTGCCTGACTGCAATACAAAACTGGCCACATTCTTACCTTTATTAAGGTCGATACTTTTAATTGTTGTAGTTTCTCTAATATGATGAAATAAAATATCGGTTGTCTTATTTTCTAGATCGTATTTGTAGCCTGTAGTCTTGCCGTCCATCACTCCACCAAAAAACACAGTAAACTCTGACATTGCCAGATGAGAAACCTCTAGCTTTTCAGGGAAATCAACATTTAACTCATTAAACTCCGAATCACTATAAGCAATATCAATTAATTTGTAGGTATTCTCATCATTCAACAAGATTGCTACATTAGAGCTATTGCTAGCCACCTTTACTATTTCAGTATTTTGCGAAACAGGATAAAAATTCTGAGATACTACTTCTAACTCATCATCCAACAAATACACTCTAATTACAGGGTTCATCCCCAAATCGTGATACTCTTTTAAAACCAATGCAAAGTTTCCATCTTCAAACTTTACTAACTGGTAAAACTCCATATTTTCTTGAAGTGGAATTTCTTTTACAGTAGTGAGCTTGGGCTGTGCATGAGCACATAAAAAACTAAATAAAAATGACACGTAGAATATTTGTAAGCACTTCATCATAAAAACTTTAAGCTAAAAAAGATAGTTGGAAGTTTATTCGGTTCCACTAATTTGAATTAGCAGAGAGTTAGGCTGGATCAAAAAATTTATGATTGTTGTACTTGCTGTTTTCTTTAGCAGCTATTGCTTACTATTTTAAGCTAGTTTAATAGTGTGATTATTTAGAAATTTAGTACTTTTTAAAGATAATCAACTTTGCTTTTTTATAAGCGGTAATATATTTAAGTAAAACCTGTGACAAATAAGCATCAGAAATACTACAGAGCTTAAATATGAAATAGTCACTATTAAAATTGGATGAATTAAAGAATTGGTAAGCATAAAATTTAGCTAACCTATTAGCTATAAATAAAAAAACCGATACTCTAAGAGCATCGGTTTAATAATAGATAATTCTCTTATCAGACTTGAAACCTAAATTTCTTACTGAAAAGTGTAAATACAGCTACCAGAAAGCATATTGCACAAAATAGTGCACTTCCGAAAACTGATTTGTTAAAGTTAAATGTGTTACTATTTAGATCGGATTCAATGGCTGCCTCATCGAGGTTTTCAGGATTGTACTTAACTGTAACAACATCACCTACATTATAAGGGCTATTGCTGTTACCAGTAACATTTCCAGTGTGATTACTTACAGTTACAAACTCAGCATATGGGCATATGCCGTCGTCTGTCATTTTCATTTCTTTTACTACTGCTTCTGCAGATATTCCACTGGCTTTAAGTGTTTCTATTTTTTGATGGTCATTATAATTGATCTTAAAAAATATAAAACCACCGTAAATGTAAATGAGGGCAATTGTTACCCTTATTCCCAGGTTAATTATCTTTTTCAAAGCTGTTATGTTTAGTTTATATAGTAGTGCATGTTTATAAGCTCCATGCTGTTTGTTGATAAGATTATTGCAATAACCAGTGCATAACATGCAAATAGTGATGTGTTAATAAAAGCAAAAATTACATCGGTAATAAAATATTATCTCATATACAAAAGCTCACTTTTAGCTTGTAAATGCACTTTAAACTCACAGTCTGTAATTAATACTGCATATAACACCTGCTTAAACACTAGTCAAAAAATCATTTTTTGAAATAATAATTACTTGTATACAATCTGAAGGCAAATTATTTGGCAAAAAGAAAACTCGAAGTATGCCAAAGATGTTAGCTGAAAGGAATATTGATAAATTACGAAATAGCTAAAATAAGTATAGAACTATTCTTAGTTTTGTGAAAATTAACTTAAATCTTCTCCTTTGAAAGAACTCGCCTATCTCAATAAATATTTAATAAAATACAAATACCGGTTTGTTTTAGGTATCATATTTATCACTTCGTCTAATGCTTTTGCCATTTTTCCTGCACAAATGGTTAGGCATGCCTTTAACCTAGTAAGTGATACAATTAAAGTATATCCCATTCTAAATGGCACAGAAATACAAAGTGAATTTTATAGTGAATTCTTGTACATCATATTTTTTTATGGTGGGCTAATAGTAGCAATGGCTTTTATA
>PBYL01000061.1 GCA_002729595.1 Thalassovita sp.
AAAACATTTTATCAAACATTTTATATATGTCTGATGATGGCTGGTGTATTACAACAAAAATTAACTTTCCTTTTAAAGAAAGTTCTTTTAATAAGTCAATTACGTTCTCTGAGTCCCTAGAAGAAAGTCCTGAAGTTGGTTCATCAACAAACATGACCGCAGGCTCTCTTATAAGTTCAAGAGCTATATTTAGTCTTTTACGTTGGCCTCCACTAATCTTTTTATTTAAAACAGTTCCAACTTTTAAGTCTTTGATTCTATCTAAACCTAAACTTGTTAAGACATTAATTACTTTAGTATCAAGCTCTTCTTCTGGTGTATCTTTAAAACAAAGCTTGGCATTATAGTATAGGTTTTGATAAACTGTTAAATCTTCAATTAATAGATCATCCTGCGCCACATAACCTATAACACCTTCTATTTTTGCTTTCTCTAGAAAGATATCATAGCCATTAATTAATATCTTACCCTTAGATGGTTTTTCTAATCCAGCTAAGGTATTAAGTAAAGTCGTTTTTCCAGCACCACTCGCTCCCATTATACCAATTAACTGTCCAGTGTTTTCAGAAATATTTATATTTCTTAGCCCAATATCTCCATTGGGAAATCTAAACTCTAAATCATGAACATTAAATGATATTCTATCAGCTTGTTTATCACTATTATATCTACTAACTAGATCACTATAATAGAGAGGCGCACCTTTCGGGGTTTTAAATACACTACCTGGAGCAAATTGTAGGATACTTCCCATTTTTATAGGCATTCCATTCAAGAAAATCTCATCTATGCCTGTATACTTAGTAAAGTATAGTGCTACACTTTTTATTCTAATAAAGATAATTTCACCATCTAGCAAACCAGAATCTATATATTTGATTTTACTTCCTTCTGGTGGTCTTTCATCATCAAATATTAAAATATCTTCATTATCTATTTTTGAAGAATGCTCTTCTATTACAAATCTTTCAATAAGTTTATATTCTTCTGCAGGCACATTAAATACAGTAGCTACTGTATTTATAATTTCCATTCTTTGAGGGGTGAACGATTTGTCAGCAGCAAGTAGCTCAAGCAACTTAATTAAAACAACTACTTTTTGTTTTTGATTTAATGTTTTATTGATCTTTCTACATAAACCTAATGTTCTTACTGAGTCTTTTACATTAGTAAGTTTTTTCTTGGTCTTTTGCTTTCCTCCATCACCTTCAGCCAATACAACTTCCTTAACACCATAGTCTGATGCTTTATCATACAAAGTCAGATACTCTTCAACAGTCTTTGCATCAAGCTCTTTCTTGAAAAAACTAATAACAAAATCTCTTTCACCCTCAGTAACCCCACCATCTTGTTTGGAAATTATGGCAAAAAGTTGTGTAAGAGCTTTTAGTATTTCTTCACTCATCTTACTAAAAAAGTTAAACCTTAACTAGATGTCGTGCCTTTATTTAAATTCTATATCTTAACGGCAATGCTATCTTTTATTGCAGAAAAACTGACTGTTAAAAGATAAAAGATGTAATTTCTAAATAGGTATGAGAATAGATAAAAAAAGCGGCTGATTATAGCCGCTGATTATGTAAGGATTTCTATATAAAATTAATACGTTTTGAATTCGAAAGGAACGTCAACTAATTCAGAAAACTCCTCGCCAGCTTCTTCCATATCTTCATCATCTTCATGAAAATACCACATAATCTTCGCCCCTTCTACTTCTTCTAATTTAGATAAAATATCTAATATTAATTTAGATGATGCAGTGTTAAAATACTCTAGTTTAAATTCGAATACAGTTTCTGGTGCAGAAGCATCTTTATACTCATCTAGCCAATCCAAAACTGGTTGAAAAAATTCTGCTGAATCTTCAGGAAGAGATCTACCTGATATCTCATAGATTTTATTTTGACTATCCAAAACTATTTTTGGTGTATCTTCGGTTCCTTCAAGATTTAAAATATTCATATCAATAAAGTTTATTAATTTCTTGGAATAGTAGTTTTTAATGAAAAGAAAGATAGATGTTCATTGATTGGCTCAAAATCAAAAATTAACTTTTTACCTGACTTTCTAGCCATATCAACAAAACCCAAACCGGCTCCTCCTTTCGAAGAAAGTTTACCGTTTTTAATTATATCTTTATAAAGTTGCTTTAAACCGTCTTTATCTAGATTATTTATATCTTCCAGCTTTCTTGACATATCAGCTACTTTATCAGAAAGTATTGGGTTGCCTGATGTTATAAAATACTCAGAATCATGTTTCCCAATCATAAAAATTGCAGTGTTTTTACCATAGGTATTCTCGTCAAAGGATTCAGCATGCTTACAGATATTTTGTAAACACTCAACCATTACATTAAAAACCTTTCTTTTAATGCCAGACTCTTCACCCATTGACTCCATATTTCTTTCTGCCATGGCTAACACTGATTTCGTGATATCCTGAGTAAATTCTCCCTCATAAACTAAAATCAGATTTTTAGTTAACATGGTCTTATGCAGGTCATAGATATACTTCATAATAAGCTAATTTTCAAAGCTTTAGTGGCTATTTTCTAATTTTCATAAAGCAGCTAAGTATTTTCATTATACTAACTACAAAACTGTATTACTATTATAATTTAATTCCTATCATTAATACATCATCAGTTTGCTTTCTCTCCCCCTTCCAATCTTCAAATGCATTTGCAAAATGATGAGACATTTGCTCCATAGATTGACCATGATTAGTTTGGATAATTGAGCGAATTCTTTGGTTACCGAATTTCTTATTATCATCACCACCAAACTGATCTGGGAATCCATCTGAAAAGAAATAGAGCGATTCTTTATGCGTAATATTCATTCTATGGGTAGAGAAATTTGTTCTTGTTTTATATTTTCCTCCACCAATAGGGAACTTATCACCTTTTATTTGAACCAATTCACCATCATGATTCATATAAAGAGGCCTATTAGCTCCTGAGTATTCAAAGAAGTTTTCTTTATAATTTACTCTTAAAAGAGCGATATCCATTCCATCTCGAGTAGTTGCATCAGGATCGTCTTGTCTCAAGGTCTTTGTTACACCTTGATTTAAATAATCAAGAACTTTTCCTGTCTCAATTTCCTCTTCACTATTGATTACATCATTTAATATGAAGTATCCTATTAAGGATATTAAAGCTCCTGGTACACCGTGACCTGTACAATCAACTGCTGCAATGTATATATCATCATTTTTCTGAATAAACCATGGGAAATCACCACTTACCACATCTCTTGGTTTATAGAAAATAAATGAATCTGGGAATACTTTGTTAATTACTGTATCATTTGGCAAAATGGCAGTTTGAATCCTCTTTGCATAATTGATACTTTCAGTAATCTTTTTATTATTTGTTCTTACTTCATTTTCAGTTTTCTTTCTGTCAGTGATATCATGTGACACCATTAATACAGACTCAATAGTACCATCTTCAACTGCTTCAGGAATAGCACTAACTTGCATAATCCTAACATCATCTTTAACAGTAGGGAACTCTAACTCAGTAATAAACTTCTCTTGTTTACTGAAAACATGTTGAAAAATCTCTTTCCAGTTTTCCTTTATTTCATTGTTTAGATGAACTTCATCAATAGTTTTATTCAAGAAGTAATCTGTATTTCTACCCGTTAGGTTTTTAATAACCGGGTTGATATAATAGAATCTTCCTTCATTATTTACCCTTGTTATTAGGTCTAGAGAGTTTTCAGAAAGTGCTTCCATCTGGCTTCTCATTCTTTCTTCTTTCTCTGCCCTTCTTCTTTCAGTTATATCTCTAGAGTTTATTACAATACCTTGGATAGCAGGATCATCTAGTAAGTTTGTTCCCGTAGCTTCTAGCCATACAGTTTCGCCATTTTTTAGCTTATATTCATATTGAGTAGTAATACTATCTTCACTATCTTTCAGCAACTCATTAAACATTTGCTGAAATGTTTTTACGCTATCATCATGTACATTCTCAATATCACTTTTGCCAATTAACTCATCTGTAGCATAGCCTAGAATAGTTTCAACAGAAGGGCTCACATATCTTACAGATCCATCTTTTTCGTAAATTGTAATTACTTCAGATGCATTTTCTAGTAAAACTTGTAGCCTTTTCTGAGTTCTGTTTACTTCAAGAATTTGATCTTCTAATCTATGATTAGTTCTTTTCAACTCTTCCTGAGTTGCTTCCATCTCCTCAGCATTCTGTCTCAATATTTCTTGTTGTAACTGAAGCTCTTCACTCATCTTTCTAGACTCCTGAAGAAGTTTTACAGTTCTCTCGTTAACCTTTATATTAAAAATTGTTCTAGCTACAATTACACTAATTTCTTTTACGAGTGAAATCTGCGTATCATTAAATTTTTCTAATCCAGCAAACTCTAAGATTCCAAATACTTGCTCATTTGTAATTAATGGTAATAATAAGATACAAGTCGGTTTCTTATCACCTAATATTCCAGATGTTATTGATACATAGTCTTCAGGAACTTCGGTTCTCAAGATAATATCTTGCTCAGCAGCACATTGTCCAACTAAACCTTGTGCTAACTTAAATTTACCTTTTAAGTATTTCTTTTTATTGTAAGCGTAACTAGCTTTCATCTCAAAGAAAACTTCATCTTGGTCATCATCATTCAAGGTATAAAAAGCACCTTGAATTGCTCCAACTTTATTAGTTATATAACCAATAATCTCATCTCCTAAATCTTCTAAGTTATTATGTAATCTTAATAGCTGCCCAATTTCAGCAACACCTGTTACAATCCAGTTTCTCTCTTTATCCTTCTTTTCTGCTTCTTGTATGCTATTACTCATTGTAATCAGAGCATTGCCCAGAATATCATCTTTACTCATTGGAGCAAAATCAGCATCATGATTACCTTCACCAATTTGATGTGCAAAATCAGCAGTACTCTTAAGTGATACAACTAAATCTCTAACTGCACTTGCCATTTCTCCTATCTCATCATTACTTTTTCTTTTAATATTCTCTGGTAAGATACCCTTAGAAACAAGTTTTAATTTATTTTTAAGAGAAAGGATTGGATTAGTAAGGAACTTAGAAAAAATTACTGAAATTAGAATAGAGAATAAAATAATCACCCCACCAGACTTTAAAAAAGTCCATATTAGAGGTTCTACTGAGGCATCTACTTCAGCTTTGTCCATTTTCACAACCATTCCCCACTTCAAGCTTGGTATATAATTCCAAGTAGCTAAGGTTTTTTTCTCTCTATAATCTGTATCTATTATAAAATCTATAGGATCATTTTTAACTGCTTTTTGAGCCGCTATAGAATAGTTATTACTGTTGTTATAATTACCATCACCTGGATCTACAATTGTAGTCAATTCTAATGCATCTGAATGTCTTAATAAATTAATATATCTAATTAAACCTTCATTCTGGTAGCATAGAATTATTTCACCAGTTTCCCCCAATCCTTCATAGCTCTCTATTAATGGAAAAATATCTTTATTAACATCTATCTCTACTATAAAATAGCCTGCTATATCAAAATTATCATTAGTTACTGGAGTACAAGCATAAATATTTACCTTTTCATCTGCAGAAATGTAGGGTTGACTATAGTAAACAAAACCGTCAATTTCATCTTTTACAATATTAATATCTCTATATAACTTACCAATCTTAACATCAGTCAATGCATTGTTATATGAGTATCTTACTTCACCTTCAACATCAGTAAATATAATATTCTTATAAGAATGTATATCTTGGATATTTGCTATAGTTAGTAATAAGCTATTAGTATCACTATAAATTTCTTCTTCTGATAAGTCTAGGTTTAAGACATTTTGAATTGCTAAAAAATCAGATTTAAAACCTGGTGATTTTTTAATGTAATCAATATTTTTCTCTAATGATTTGAATACATTTTCAACTTGCCGCGATTTTAAATCACTTAAAAGTTTAAAACTTTCAAAGTATCTTTTTTCAACGGTTTGTAAACTTTCGACATATGAAAGATAGCTTATTGCGAGCACAGTAGAAATTACTACTGAAAGTAGTAACAATGTTATCTTAGTGCCTATTTTAATATTCTTAAACATACGGATATTATTCTTTTACCCTAATCTGCTGAATAAAAATCAATCGTTAGAAATACATTAAAACTGATAAGTCATTAAATATTTTCCTCTTCCTGTTCTACAATTTCACTCTCAACATCATCATTTGATATTATGTAAGAGGAGGCTTTTTTAAGGAAATTAATTTGGCTTTGGTTAAATTTTGAGAAGCTTGCGATTTCTAACACTCCTTTAACGTCTTCATCTATTTTTATTGGAATAATAGATAAATTATTTGGTTCTGATTCTCCTAAACCACTAGTTATTTTAATATATCCTTGAGGCATAGCTTCTGATATAATTACATCATTACCAGATTTTGCAGCTTGCCCCACCAAACCTTCCCCAAATTCAAATTTTAATTTTTCAGAATCTGGCATATAAAAAGCATAACCTGCAACAAATTCCTGAAACTTTAAATTATCATGTGTAACTGTTGTATAGAGAGCTCCAGCACTTGCCTTAACTTCGTTACATATGAAAGCTAGCAATTTTTCGAACTTCTTCTTCTCACTATCATATTCAGAAATTGACAGAGATTGTAACTTGTGAAGTGATTCTTCCATTGCAATATTATCTCCCTCTCTTCTATAATTCTCTTGATCGTCTGCTTGTTTCTCCTTTTCAACATATACAATATTTTCTGCCATGTGATTTATATTGTTCATCGAAAACATGAAGATCAATAGAAGCACTATAAAAAAATCTATTATTAAAACTGTGTAAGATGAAAAAGCTACTTTTCTGGCTTGTTCAATCTTAGTATTTTCAGATATTCCTATCGATTCTAATATATCATTAGGCAGAGATAACAGATCAATAGCCGCATAAAAAGTTACCAGAACAAATAAAATAATTAGGACTATGCTTATATTTCTGTTAAATGTTTTCATGCTTTATTTTTAACAATTTATCGAGTTCGATCAGATACTTTACAATTTCTTCTGTAGTCAGAGTCATATCTATCTCTGTAGCTTCTAAGGCTGATGTTGGCATAGTGTTAATCGTACTTTCTTCAGGACTCTGCACTATCGTTAACCCTCCTCTATCTTTAATTTTTTTCATTCCCAGCGCTCCATCTTTATTAGCACCCGAAAGTAAAATACCAACCAACTTATCTCTATAGGCATAAGCCGCCGAATCTAAAGTTATATCAATTGAAGGTCTGGAGTTATTAACCATTCCTTCTGTTGAAAGAGATATTGAGTTACCTAGTTCAATTGACATATGATAGTTTGCAGGTGCCAGATATACACTTCCCCGCTTTATACTTTCTTTATCAAATGGTTCTTGAACTTCTTTTGTACTTTTTATTGATAAAGCCTCAACAAATCCATTTCGAACGTGCTTTAAACGGTGCAGACATAAAAATATTGGCAAAGGAAAGTCCTTCGGTATACTAGAAAGAATTTTAGTAACAGGCTGAAAGCTTCCTGCTGAGCCACCTATCACTACTGCTTTATATTTTACATTTATATTCCTGTAACTAAACATTTAAAACATCTTTGCCTTTTCTAAATACTCATTTTCAAAAACTAAAGGATACTTAACGATGCAAGCTATTCTTTTACTTTTTTGTAAATTTTCTCTTCATTGTTTATTACAATGAATTTATTTGCGATGTCACACCAGATTAAAGACTCTTTTGAACCAATGCACAGAAATCCATATTTGAAGAGACTTTCATGTAAAAGGTATAGCACATCATTTTGTAATGTCTGATTAAAATAGATCATTACATTACGGCAAAGTATTAAATCAAACTTTGAAAAAACTTGTCCCTTTACTAAATCATGTTTCCTAAAAGAAACATTACTTAGTAATTGCTTATTAAAGTTATATTTCTCTTTGTCTTCTGTAAAGTATTTATCTAGCGTATATTTCCCCTGATATCTTTCGTAGTTACTAGAATTTAATTCTATATTTTTCTTACTTACAGTAGCCTCTTTAGCTCTGTTGATAATAGCTGAGTCGATATCGGTAGCAATAGTGTGGGATTTATCTCTTACTCCCATTTCTTCCAGCAAAATTTGCATTGAGAAAACTTCCTCTCCTGAAGAACACCCTGCATGCCAAATACTTAACTTATTATGATTAGACAAAATATTAGGAATAATCTCATCTCTCAGAATTGTCCAGAAATTAGGATCTCTAAACATCTCAGTTACATTTACAGTAACCTCAGATACAAATTCATCAAAAAATGTTGGATTATGAGTTAGCCGTTCTACTAGTGCATCTACAGAATCAAACTTATATAATTCTACAATCCTTTTAATACGACGTTTAAACGATGACATAGCATAGTTTTTAAAATCGTAGTCGTATTTTTCCTTTACAAGCTCGATAAGCTTCCTTAAATCTGCAATTTCTATGTCGTACATATATTTGCTAATTGAACAACAATTTTTTTATAAGGTATAATCTAATTAAATATCTTAGCAATTTACTTATTGAACACTAAGTATGTTGAGGCAAAAAATATTTAACTTTTTCTCGGCAACATCCGAGTTTTATAATTACTTAGAGTATTTACGCTCAACACTGGTGTTTGGTATTTAAGTAAAATTTTAATGTTCTTTTTTAAGAGAATACTTTATTCGGAACATTTAAAATTATTTAAAATACGCAAAAGATTTATCTATTTATAGATTATGGTACATACAGAAAATGTAATAGAAAATAATGATACTATAATAGCTCTGGCTACTCCTCCTGGTAAAGGTGCAATTGCAGTTTTAAGAGTTTCTGGAAAAGAAGCTATTGCCACAACCAATAAATTATTTCCATCTAAAAACCTTGAAAAAGCAAAAACTCATACAATTCACTATGGTACAATAGAGGAAGAAAATGCCCATATTATTGATGAAGTTTTGATATCTGTTTTTAAGGAACCTAGATCCTATACTGGTGAAAATACTGTTGAAATTTCCTGCCACGGATCTTCATATATCATAAAAAAACTCATTGAAGTATTTCAAAAAAATGGCGTTAGATACGCTCAGCCAGGAGAATTTACTAAAAGAGCATTTATGCACGGCAAACTTGATCTTGCTCAAGCAGAGGCTGTTGCTGATTTAATTTCTTCCGAAACAGAAGCTGCACACCAAACAGCATTAAAACAAATTCGTGGTGGTTTTTCAGAAGAAATCAAAGAGTTAAGAGAAAAGCTTATACATTTTGCGTCTATGATTGAGTTGGAGTTGGATTTTTCTGAAGAAGATGTAGAATTTGCAGATAGAGATCAACTAAAATCTCTCATAAATGAGATAAAAATAATAGTAGAAAGGCTCATAAATTCTTTTTCAGTTGGCAATGTAATAAAAAACGGAATTCCTACAGTTATTGCAGGAAAACCAAATGCTGGCAAATCTACCCTTCTCAATGCCTTGCTAAAAGAAGAAAAAGCAATCGTTTCTGACATCCCGGGCACTACGAGAGATTTTATTGAAGATGAAATAGTAATTGGAGGTTATAACTTTAGATTCACTGATACAGCTGGCTTAAGAGAAACTCAAGACAAAGTTGAAGCCATTGGAGTGCAACGCACTTATGAGAAAATGAAAAAGGCTTCACTTATCATGTATTTGTTTGATACCTCTATTACACCTTTAAAAGATTTAAAGGAAGAAGTCAAATTACTTGAGGAATTAAATACTCCATATGTGTTGATCGCCAATAAGATTGATTTAATGGAAAATCATCAATTGCCAGAAGAGCTTGCTTCAATTCCTCATTTAATTAGTATTTCTGCACAAAACAAGGAGAATATTGAATCGCTAACTCATGAGATTCTACATCTTGTTAATCTTGACTCATTCAAAAGTGGAGATACAATCGTTACTAATGCTCGACATTACGAAAGTTTATCGAATACTTTCAAATCTTTAAATGATGTGTTAGATGCCATAGATTCTGGTGTAAGTGGCGATTTTCTGGCTTTAGATATCAGACAAGCCCTTTACCATCTTGGAGAAATAACTGGAGAAATAACAACTGACGATCTACTTGCAAACATTTTTAGCAAGTTTTGTATCGGAAAGTAATCTTACCAATTAAATAATAGAGGCTTTTATTAGCCTCTTTTTTTATTCATCTAGTCTAGCTAGAATATTTACAGCGGTATAAGAACTCCCTCCTTTTCTAACTGTATCCCAACCTAATCTTTTTAGGTATTTAGCTACATATTTGTTGTGCAAACCATGCGCTACAACAATTACAAGTTGTTCTTTGTCTGCCTCTTCGGCTAAAAACGCGGCATTGCTTTTTGCCCTTTTCCGTGCCTCTTTAAAATTCTCTATACCTTTATCATTTAAACCTAAAAACCACAAACCTCTTGATACTGTTAACCAAACACTCAGTGGCATTTTAATATTAAAAAAAGGAAAAATCTTTCTTTCAAACTCTCTAAAGCGGTCATTTTCAATCATATCATATCGGTCTGCAAAAATTCTTGATGCAGTATTTACTGCTCTTGGTAT
>PBYL01000062.1 GCA_002729595.1 Thalassovita sp.
CAATTTGAGAAACAAATGTTTCAAGTGTTGGGAATACCCCAAGCCAATCTACATTCACCGACACCGGAAGACCGGTTATGGATATCCAACCGGCTTCCTGAAGTGAATGGATACCTTTACCAATCAGTATCAATGCCAGTAACGTAATCACCCAGGCTGAATAGCGAAACAACTGCCTTACAGGAATCTTTTTAGAATACCTTACAAACAGGATAGCGAACAGTGCGATCAATGCAAAAGCAGCCAAAACCCCCAGCCCTATTGATGACTGATTAACGGATTGGGTTTCCAGACTAATAGCCTGTAAAAATAAAATTGACTCAAAAGCCTCACGAAACACTACCATAAATGAGAAAAAGGCAATACCCAACATTTTATCTGCTTTAAGCTGTTTACCTATTTTTTCTTCAATAAACATTTTCCACTTTTTGGCGTGTGAATGGTCATGTAACCAAAACCCTACAAAGGCCAATACGATCACTGCCACCAGCGAAATCATTCCTTCCATGACTTCTCTGTTTTTACCACTTATCCCGATTACCCAATCGGATAAAAACCACCCGCCAACTCCAAAAAGAACAGCGGTTATCCATCCTCCGTGTACCCATAGGGCAGCCTTTTTTAATTCTGATGAACGTATCAGAGCGAGTATCAGAGCCAGGATTAAAAATGCTTCCAATCCCTCTCGTAGCATGATAGAAGCAGATAAGGCAAAAGAGAGCCAATAATTAAGTTTTTTATCCTGCATCAATTTCCCGGCCTGATCTATCATGTCCAGGCCATTGTTGATTTCTGTCTCCACCTTTGACTTTTCGGCTTTTTGCTCTATTATTTGTCTGATTTTAAACATTTGCTGCTCCAGCCTTGCCGTAAAAGCTGGGTCATTGGCCTTCAGCCTCGCTTCGGAAGGCTCAATACCTTCCAGGTAGGCTGCCAGGGCATCTTCACGAGCAGAAGAATAACTCCCCGTTGTATAATTTTGCAGGGCATTTTTTAGATAAGTCTTTGCCCTATCCAATGTGGATACCCGGTTAACATCCTGTGGAAATTGCGTCCTAAGAACGGCAAGTGATAATTTTGCGTTTTTGTTATCCGGCTCAAGGCGTTTTAATAATTCCACATCGGATAGGGTGGCTACCTCCTGAAGATTTACAGGTGCGTTCGCTTGCTCAAACAATTGTTGCAATCCGGATTCATTATCAGCTTTGGTTTCAAACCGGAGTGATTTTATGTAAAACGCCAAATCCCAAATTTCCTCATCGGTTAGGCTTTCAAAACTTTGCATAGCAGTTCCTTCTACTCCCAGTTTTATGGTATTGTAGGCCTGAAAGGGTGAGATTTCCTGCATCAGGGTATGGTTTAGAAAATTAGTAGGAGCTGGCACTAATCCAGCAGCTAGTTTGCCATCTCCTGCTCCCCTCACTCCGTGGCAGGCGGTACAATTCTGTACGTATAAAGTTTCCCCGTTTTTGAGGTTAGGCCATGTAAGAGGTGCCGTCTTAAACCCTGCCGCTTCTATAATGTCTTGCCTGGATTTCCCAGCTACTGTGGTTATATTCTCATGAGGAGCCTTTCGGTCTATAAGACCTTTCATTTTTTTTAATTCAGCTAAAATATTGGCCTTCTCATTCTCATTCAACTCACTGTTTTTGATAAGCTCAATTACTTTATAGCTGAATTCTAGCATTTCTGCATATTCTCCATCATTTATCACTTTTCCATTTTGTACTGCTGCGGTATAATCCCTTGAAATGTAGTCCAGCAAGTGAATGGTGGTTTGAATGTCTTTTTTTATCTCATTTCCAAAAACATTGAAAGAACAAAAACAAGTCAATATGACGGCTATTATAAATATATTTAATATGTTACTTCTCATTTATTAATTTATGTTATTCAGATGTGTTGCAGATATACTTGTTATCTATAGAATCGGTTTAAAAATTCATTTTCTGTATTCTTATGGCATTTAAAATTGCCAGAAAGGCCACACCTACATCTGCGAATACGGCTTCCCACATGGAGGCCATACCAAATGCCCCCAGGATCATTACTATTAATTTCACCCCAAAGGCCAATGCAATATTCTGCCAGACTACCTTCCGTGTAGAACTACCTATTTTTATGGCCTTTGCAATTTTTGATGGTTGATCCGTCTGGATAATCACATCTGCGGTTTCAATAGCAACATCGCTTCCCAACCCTCCCATCGCTATACCTACATCACTTACTGCCAAAACGGGTGCATCGTTAATCCCGTCACCCACAAATGCAATATTGGCTGAAGCGTTTTTCTTCATCTCCTCTACTTCATGCAGCTTGTCTTCCGGTAGCAAGCCGCCTTTGGCTTGTTCCAATCCTAGTTCAAGCCCCACTTTTTCGGTAATGGAGGGCTTGTCGCCCGATAACATAATGATTTTCTTAATGCCGGCATTATGCATTTCCCTAATGGCTTCTACTGCATCTTCCTTCAGTTGGTCAGCAATAGTGACATAGCCAGAAAATTCATTGTCGATGGCAATCATCACGATGGATTCAACGATATCATCAGTATCAGGTGGGACAGCAACACCATGAGCTGTCATTAACGCTTTATTACCGACTAAAACTATTTTATTATTGACTTTACCTTTTAATCCTTTTCCAGCTATTTCGCTAACGTCAGAGGCTATATGATTCTGTCCCTTTAAATCATACTCCAAAATAGCACGGGCAATCGGATGGGTGGATTGCCCCTCCAACGCCAGCAGATACGCCATCATTTCATTTTCGGAAATTGCCACGGGTTTGATTTCTTTGATCTTAAACACCCCTTTAGTAACCGTACCCGTTTTATCCATGACCACCGTATTTACCTTGGTCATTGCATCAAGAAATGAGGCCCCTTTGAACAGGATACCGTTTCTTGATGCCGCACCCAGGCCCCCGAAGTAGCCCAGTGGAATGGAGATTACTAAGGCACAAGGACAAGAAATGACCAGAAATATGAGCGCACGGTATAACCAATCTTTGAATATGTAGCTCTCTACAAAAAAGTAGGGCAGTACAGTAAGACAAACGGCAAGAAATACCACAATGGGCGTATAGATGCGAGCAAACTTTCTGATAAAAAGCTCAGTTTTGGATTTTCTTGCGGTGGCATTTTGGACCATATCTAAAATCCTGGAAATGGAACTGTCGTTAAATTTTTTGGTCGTTTCCAGTTCTATCACGCCTTCCAAATTAATGCTTCCCGCAAAAACCTTATCCCCTTTGTGAATGGTATCAGGTTTGCTTTCCCCGGTAATGGCTGCCGTGTTAACGCTGGCCTTTTCAGATAAAAGCGTACTATCCAGTGGAATTTTTTCTCCTGTTCGCACCTGAACCTTTTCCCCGACCTGTACGGTTTCCGGATTAACCTCTACAAAATTGTTATCACGATATACGAACGCTATATTAGGTCGTACATCAAGCAGGGCCTTTATATTGCCTTTGGCACGCCTGACTGCAGCATTTTGAAAGAGTTCACCGACAGCATAAAACAACATGACCGCTACACCTTCCGGGTATTCACCAATGGCAAATGCTCCTAGTGTTGCAATGGACATCAGTAAGAATTCGGTAAAAAAATCACCTTTGATTATGCTTTCCCAACCTTCCTTGATCACAGGTAGCCCAACCGGAATGTAAGCCCCACTGTACCAAGCAACACGTATCCAACCTTGGAAGAATGGGAACACATTAAAGTAATCGAATGAGATACCGGATATGAGCAATGTAAAACTTAAAATTGCCGGAGCATAAGTTTTAAACTTTTTTTCACTTGTTGAAATTTCAGGTGACAGTTTCTTTTTTATATCTCGCAATTGTACTTTTTTCTTTTTTAACACGACAAAACTTTTTTTCCGCTACATTTCTTGCAAATTCCGGTAACTACGAAATCAGAATTCTCTGCTATATAGCCCTCAGGTAAATTTATTTTCGGAATTTTATGATTGGTTAAACAGACAGTTTCATCACATACTGAACAATGAAAATGCAGATGCAGGTCTCTTTCTATTTCACATTTACAACCATCTTCACATAAAGCATACTTGGGCACACCGGTACCATCATCAATACTATGTACCATGCGATTTTCTTCAAAAACTTTTAATGTTCTATAAAGTGTAGTTCTATCTGACTTTTCAAAAGCTCTATATAATTCGGTAAGGCCAACCGCAGCCTCCCGATCCAGCAGATACTCCAGCACCAGCAGCCGCATGGCTGTTGGTTTTATCTTATGCATTACAAGAGTTTCTTCTAATTCTTTTATTGCGCTCATAATGTGTTTTTTCTAAGTATCACTTGTGTAAACTGCACTTTTAAGACCTCACTAACCCCCGGGATGAAGGACGCCAAACCAACCTCTTTTGTAGAAAAATCTCCCGTAGCACTTAGCAAACATGCAATGGATTCTCCACCATTAAAATGCTTGAGTGTGGCATTCATTACTACCTGAGATTCCCGTTCATCTGTTATAATTTTAATAGGCCAGTTAAACGATATAGGCGAATGAGGCTGGCTAATAAAATCATCCACCGGAATCCTCCCGGAAAAAGTGATTATTGATTCATCGTTTGCAAGCTGGCTTTTCTGTTCACTTAAAAAACCGTTACCAACATCCAGGCTTTTCAGGTTAAGCTTACCTGAAATTTCTTTTGTGTCATAGTCCAGTTGAATCAATAGTTGATGACTTTCAGCAATCACCTGCTCATCATATATTTCAGCTACCATTACTATATGCCCTTCAGTAGTCCTGTAAAGCGTTTGACCTTTAACCACAAAGGAGTTGAAGGCAATTAGCAGAAGTATAAACAACTTGATTTTCATCATTAACGAACGTTTAAATTTTCTTCTATATAATCGAGTGCCTCAGGTATATCCAACTCACGTGTACCATTGCCCGTGCGAACAAAAAAATGAGAACGGTCGTTATCATGAAGATAAACCGGGGAACCAGCTCTTTTGATAGCGAGATGGCAGAAATCATATGCCTCAATTTTGTAAAAACAAACGGCTACCAACGTACATAAATTTGTTCCCAGCTTATTGGATATTAGTTCCATAATGTATTGCTCAAAACCATCCCTGCCAGGTTTTTTTAGCGTGGCATAATCTTCCTGTAAACCTCGTAGTTGTCCATCATCATCAATACCGATGAACAGATGTCCTCCACTTGTATTCATAAACCCGGCTATTGTCTTAGCTACTACTGTTTCCAGTGCCTTATTCGGCTTAAATTGGTGTAAGTCCCACCTCAAAGTAGATTTAAATTCTACCTGCTGGTTTTCTCCCGCAGCTATAAGCTCCTTGATCTCCTCCAGTTTATCTCTTTTCCCGGTAAGCTGAAATATTTTTTGTCTGACCATAAAAAGAAGTGCGAGGGTAACACCTAACAATCCAAAGAGCAATTTGGTAACCGCCTGATCCACATCCCACGACCCAACAACCTGCTGGTAGGAAGTAAGTAGCCAGGCCCACCAATTTCCCTGGTCTCCCTGCATATCGTACATGTGCAGTGAAATAAGCAAAGGCTGTAGTAAAAAAATACCAAAGGTAAAGCCAATAGCGATGTATAGAAGTAACTTGCTTTTCATCTTCTTGTCAGTTTTGGAGCCACAGGTGCCACATTTAATGTGAAGACACCTGCGACCCTATACCTATTTCATCCTGTTTTGAAGAACTTTCTTCTTTTGCTCAAATTCTTCATCGCTGAGCTCCCCTCGGGCATAGCGCTCTCTTAGCGCCTCCATGGCTTTATCCTTGCTTCTTCTTTGCCCGGGTGTAGGGTATGGAATCAGAAATATCCAAAATATGAGGATCAGCCATAGGATCCACCAAATCCAGTGCATTCCTCCGAAATACCAATCATGCATCATAACTATGAGGGTTTAAGGTTTAACATTTATTTACACTTTTTACACCACTTCCCCTGTACCACACTGTCTGCAGTAGCCAGAAAACGATGGCCGTTTTTACATTGCCACCTGAGTGGCGTTTTGGAATTTATATATTCTTCAGAAAGACAAGTACCGCCCTTTGTAGCAGCCAGTGCTTTCACCCTTTCTATCCCGTGAGGCCTATTGTTAGCACAGAATGGGCACCAGCTTTTTCTTATTCTTACACTGAAGGGAGTAGCCTGCCAGCGATGGCCTTCAGCACATTGCCACCACAGTTTTGATTTGCTGTTTATGTACAAATCGGATAGACAAAGCCCTCCTCTTTTTCGGGCCAGATATTGCATTTCTTCAATTGGACTTGACATATCTACTTCATATCAAATCTTTTAATAGATTTTCCAGTCTTGATCCGATAAGCATCATCTATTTCTGAAACGTAAATAATGCCATCGCCCGGTTCAGGTGTTTGAGCCTTGCCACAGATCAGTTGAATGGCTTTATCCGTTTCCTCATTTTGGCAGACCAGTTCCAGCTTAACAATCGGGCTATCGGTAAAATGAAAATCCAATGATGGAGATGCATCAGGATCTTTATGAGCTCCGGTACCTTCTCCTTTGGATAGGGTTACACTTTCAAATCCTGCATCTCGCAGCGATTTAACTACTATCTGTACTTTTTTAGGTTTTATAAATGCTTTTATTTCTTTCATGTGTATGTGTTTAATTCCAACGGTCACATGGAATTCGCGATAAACTTATTCATACTTGGTTGGTATGTTAAGGACTCTAAGTTTATGCTCATTTCATGTGTTTGTTTTTTATAATTTAATATTTGAGAGTTGGCAGTTAGCAAATGACATTTACCAACTGCCCTTGCCTAATCAACTAAATCAATGACTATGAGAAGTCTGGCTTTTCTTCATTTCAGAGATCAGATAGTAGGCGTTATTCCATGCCACCTGAGCACCGTCAGGAAGTGGCTCCAATAATTTGATCTCTACCCAACCATCTTCGGTGATACCTGTGCGCACTTCTATGGCTTTAAACGCCCATTCGGTCTTTCCGTCTTCTTCATGCGCTTCTGCCATGAAAATGTACGGCTTACCCTCTTCCTCAATTATCGCACTTTCGGGTAATGCCCTTACAGTGTTATTATCACCTGTTCTTATTTTACCATTGATATACATCCCCGGAATCAGGAAGTCTTCTTTATTCTTTATTTCCGCATGCACATGCACTGCTTTAGGGTTTTGCTCAAACTGCTTGCCGACAGAATAAATTTTGGCAGTTAGGGTATTTCCTGGAACTGACTCGACAGTAAAGGATACTTTTTGTCCTTTCTTTACCTTATATACATCCTTTTCAAACACCATAAGGTCAGCATGGATGTGGTCAGTATTGACAATCATAAACATCTCGGTTTGCGGGTCTACATATTGCCCAACTTGGACTTCCACTTTTTCAATGTAACCATCAATAGGGCTTACTACAGGCACATACTGATAAATATCACCACTTTGGACTTTCTCCACGTTGAGGCTAAGCTGCCTTAACTGTGCTTCGTAGCCCTTCACTTCTCCTTTCATGGCCTGATAGTCCGCCTGAATTTGCTGATAGGTTTTTCCGGAACCCACTTCCTCTTCGTACAACCTTTTCTGCCGTTGGTTTTCCTTCTCCAGAAACTGTAGTTGACTGTATGCCCGCACATAATCCGTCTGAAGTTTGCTTAGGTTTGGATGTGAGAGATACGCCAACACCTTACCTTTGTTTACCTGATCGCCCTCAATCACCTTGATTGAGGTAACATTCGCGCCCAATATGGCCGTAACAGTTGCTTCATGCTGTGGTGGTACCTCCAACTGGCCGTTGGCTTCCACCACGCCCGAGAGAGCCCGGGTTGGCAGGGTATCTACCTTAATACCCAAACTTTCAAATTTCATATCAGAAAGGTGAAGTTCGGCCATTCCTTCTTCACTATGTTCTCCTTCTTCGCCTTCATGTCCGCCTTCTTCACCTGCGTGTCCAGCCTCGCCCTCATTGTGTTCTTCGTGAGATGCTTCACCGGAGTTCTCAGCCGACTTGCTGCCGCAGCCCGTAAATACCGATACCATAAGTACCAGTGCCACTATATATATGATTTGCTTTTTCATTGTGCTTCTATTTTTATATCTGATGATCAGTTTACTTTTAGTTTGATGTTCTTAAGTAGTATTCCAATTGGTAGCGGCTATTCAGATAATTGCCAAAGGCATTCCAGGAATCAACTTCTATGCGAATGGCATCCCGGATATTTTGCAGGAAGGTCACATAATCAATAGCCCCTTCCCGGTAAGCCAAAATAGCTCCGTCCCGTTGCTCCTGGGCCAGCGGAAGTGCCTCATCCCGGTAGTAGTTCCATGAATTGAGCCACTTCAGGTATTGTTCTCTCATGTCCTGATAGGCGGCATTCAGTTCCAACTGGTTTTGGCGCAGGTTTTGACCCGCAATATCCCGTTGGATTTTGGCCGACTGTGTCCTGCCCAGCTCAGGTCCGAAAAACAAAGGGATTCTGACACCTACCTGGTACTGATAAAATCCAGATTGCCCGGCAATCTGCTGTCGCCCATACTGCCCCTGTAATTGAGGCAAGAACTGCGAACGCCTCTCTTTTATGGTGGCATCCGCTACATCTACCTGTTGCTTTGATACATTCAGCAAAGGATGGTTCATCAATGAATCAGCTACATAATTGAGCGGTTCGTCCAATTGACTGGTTGGGACATCCGGTACGGTATACAGCGTGTCATTGGCAAACCAAAGGTTCAGGCGCTGTAAAGCACTCAGATAATCCCGATATGCCTGCTCTTTTTGTATCTGTACCTGATTGGCCTGGTTGGAAGTAGCCAGGTATTCCAGTTTAGATGTGGCTTCCGTTTCCAAGCGAATCCTGGCCGCTCTTTCAATATCTGCAAATACCGAATCCAACTGTTCATAAACCTGGTAGTTGTTTTTGGTAGCATATACCATGGCCCAAGCCTGGCTTACTTCCCGCTCCAGTTCAATGACGGATAGGTCCAGTGCCTTCTCGGCAAGTGCTACCCGTTCTTTTTGCAATTTCAGCCTTGGGGCTATTCCAAACACATCTATCTGTTGTTGTTGAATTCCAAATTGTGTGTAAACTCCATCAGAGCCATTGCCCACTTCTTCCTTTCCGGTAAATACCTGCGTATTCCCAAAGTCCCAGGCTGTTTTCTTAAGCACTTCCTGGTTTTCTATCTCTAGTCTTGCCGATTGGATTTTCGGATAGCTTTCTACCGCACGTTTTCTCGCCTGATCCAGTGTGATCGTTGGCAAACTGTCTTGTGGCTGTTGTTGCTTTTGGGCATTGGCCAAGGCAGGCAGCCCGAATAGACCTCCACAAACCAGCAGTACAATAATCATGTTGGCATTTGGCCCTTTCAGACTTTTTCTTTTGTCACTTCTGCTTTCCACAAAAGTGTAAAGTACCGGAAGCACCACCAAAGTGAGCAGTGTAGCTGTAAGCATTCCGCCAATTACCACTGTGGCTAAAGGTCTTTGTACTTCGGCACCTGCTGAAGCAGAAAATGCCATCGGCAAGAAGCCGAATATATCTGTAGTAGCTGTAAGCATGATCGGCCTGATCCTTTCTTTGGTACCGGTAAGAATGCGGTCTCTGATGCTGGTGACCCCTTCTTCTTTCAGGGAATTGAATCGGTTGATCAAGACCAAACCATTCAACACCGCTACTCCGAAAAGAACGATAAAGCCCACACCCGCTGAAATGCTAAATGGCATATCTCTAATCCATAAAGCAAATACACCACCGATGGCTGCCAGTGGAATGGCGATGTAAATCATGATGGATTGTGAAAAGGATTGTAAGGCGAAGTACAGCAGCACAAAAATCAGGAAGAGTGCAATAGGCACTACGATCTGCAACCGGCTTTTCGCCCGCTCCAGGTTTTCAAACTCACCGCCATAAGTGATGTAATAGCCAGGAGGCAAGTCTAGTTGTGCATCCAGTTTGTCCTGTATATCATTGACCACTGATTCCACATCACGGCCTCTGGTATTGACTCCAACATAGGTTCGTCTATACGTGTTATCACGGGAGATCTGCATGGGGCCCGGCACATAGCTGATATCTGCAACTTCTTTTATAGGAACTTGTGTACCATCGGGCAAATCAATATAAAGTGTACGCAAGTCGTCAATGCTCTTCCGGTGTTTTTCATCAAAGCGGATGACCAGATCAAATCGTTTTTCGCCCTCAAAGATTACCCCTGCAACACCACCGGCAAATGCAGAACTTACATACTCATTGAGCTTTTGAATATCCAGGCCGTACTGTGCAATTTTATCCCGGTTATAACGAACTGTCATTTGGGGGAGTCCTGATGTCCGTTCAGGGTTCACATCACCAGCCCCGGGCACGGTAGAAATGATATCAGCCATTTCCTGCACTTTTGCAGAAAGCACTTCCAGGTCTTCGCCATAGAGTTTTACAGCTATGTCTTCCCGTACTCCTTCCAACAACTCGTTAAAACGCAGCTCTACGGGCTGGGTGAATACCAGGTTTACACCAGTCAGTTGCTCATCCAGCTTATTCTTGATGGCCTCAATCAGTTCATCTTTGCTTTCTGCTGAAACCCATTTGTCTTTATCTTTTTCTAATATGAGGTACATATCCGCAATATCCATGGGCATGGGATCAGTAGGAATATCCGCCACTCCGATTCTGGCAGTTACTGTTTTTATTTCAGGGAAACTTTCCAGCAACAGGTTCTCAATCTTGATGGATACTTCTTTTGATTCGCTTAGGGAACTTCCGGGCCTGATGAGTGCCTGCATGGCGATATCTCCCTCATCAAGCTGAGGAACAAACTCACCTCCCATCCGTGAAAAAATGAATCCGGCTACTCCCAGCAGAACTATAGCTACGATAATCACTATTGCTTTAAAACGCAGGGCACTTTTTAGCAGGGGCAGGTAGGCTTTTTGAATACCACCAATGATTTTATCACTTACCCTTTCCAGCCAGCGTTCAAACCGGCCAAACCAGTTCTTTTTATTTTGAATGGGCTTCATGAATAAAGCCGACATCATAGGCACATAAGTCAGGCACAGGATAATGGCACCAATCATGGCAAACCCAAAGGTGTAGGCCATGGGCTGGAACATTTTACCCTCCACACCGGTGAGGAATAAAATAGGGGCAAATACAATAAGAATGATAATCTGTCCGAAGAAAGCCGAACTCATCATGGTACTTCCTGCATCATAAGCCACTTCATCCATCACACCCTGATTGAATTTGATTTTACCGGAGCGGATGCGCTTCTGGATTTCGTATACCGTACCTTCAATAATGATCACCGCCCCATCTATGATAATCCCAAAGTCAATAGCCCCCAGGCTCATGAGGTTGGCCCAGACATTAAACTGTTTCATCAGGATAAAAGCAAAAAGCAAGGAAAGCGGAATAGTGGTGGCGGTGATAATGCCACCACGGACGCTACCCAAAAGTATTACCAGAGCAAAAATCACAATTAATGCGCCTTCCAATAAGTTGGTTTTTACGGTATCTGTAGTTCTGGAAATAAGGTCACTTCGGTCTATGATTGAGTTAATCGCGAGCCCCTCGGGAAGGGACTTTTCTACCTCAGCCATACGCTCTTTTACATTTTGGATCACCGCATTGGGATTAGATCCTTTCAGCATCATAATAATGCCCCCGACAGCTTCTTTTCCATCCTGTGTGAAAGCTCCGTAACGTACCTGACTCCCAAAGTGTACTTTAGAGGCAACATCACCTACAGTTACCGGGATTCCGTTTTCTGTTTTTATTACAATTTTTCTGATATCATCCAGAGATCGCACCAAGCCTTCACCACGAATGAAATTGGACATTCTGTTCTTCTCAATGTAAGCCCCACCGGTATTGACATTGTTTCTGGCCAGTGCCTCATACACCTGAGAAATGCTCACATTCTGTGCATTGAGTTTTTCCGGATTGATGGCCACTTCATATTGCTTGATATAGCCCCCGAATGAATTCACCTCAACCACGCCATCCAGTAATGTCAATTGGCGCTTGACAATCCAATCTTGGATGGTCCGTAACTCCATAGGAGAATACAGTGAGTCATAACCCTCTTGCGGTTGAATGGTGTATTCGTAGATTTGGCCTAAACCTGTAGAAATAGGACCCATTGATGGGCTTCCGAATTTCTCTGGAATGGTTTCTTTTAATTCGTTCAGTTTTTCCTGCACCAGTTGCCGGGGCAGATAGGTACCCATATCGTCTTCAAAAACAATGGTGACTACCGATAGGCCAAACCTGGAAATAGACCGGATTTCATCCACCCCCGGTAGGTTGCCCATTGCAAGCTCTACAGGATAGGTAACAAACTGCTCTATATCCTCGGTGGCCAGGTTGGGAGAAACAGTGATTACCTGCACCTGGTTGTTGGTAATGTCCGGCACGGATCCAAGATTAACTGTGGACATAGAGTAGATACCCACTCCGATGAGGGCCAGCGTAAGCAAGCCCACAATGAATTTATTCTTTATTGAAAAAGAAATGATTTTATTGATCATACCAATTATTAAATTATTTCACATGGACAGAGAAGAAGTGAAGAAACCTTAGAATGATGGCTACCAATAGAATTGCACTAATAAGCGCAATGAAAAGCCACTTCAGCACCAGTTTCAGTGTGATTTTCTTCCTTCTCCTTTTCCTTTTTTTCTTTTTGTGTTTATTCAGTCTTTTCAAGCTGTACAAATAGAATTGAACATGAATAAAGGGATGCCTTTGAAAAAAGGCACATGAAGGGACGTTTAGCTAGCTATCAGGATGATTAAAGACCTTGCATCTTGATAAAAGACTTTATAGGTCAGACATACTGATCCTTCTAAACGCGGGAAATTATGACATTGGAGGTTTAAGAAAACCAGAGATATCAGCATTGCTGAAATCCTGAAAATAAGAAGTGTAAACCGCTGGTAATTTCACGAGGTGTGTGAAATCAACTCCGGCTGCTGAAACGAAGTGTACATGACAGCAATGGCAAACGCATAACGGGGAACATCCGTCCCAATCGCTTTGGTGATCGTGGTTATGATTGCCATCAGTGCTGCTAATAACTGAAACAGTATCCTTTGTATTGTCTAAAGGTAATGTGTCAGCACATGCTACCCCTGTAAGGGCCATGAAGTAAAAACTTAATATGTAGCATGCGATTTTCATTGAATACAAATATACGGATAAATGCAATGCAAGGGTATTGCAAAGTATTATTATAAAGGTCAACGATGTTACAGACTTCATTGTTCACCAAACCCTTTACCCCGTTAAAACCATAACCCGTTATCTAAAAATAGCTGGAAACACCAATTTCTATTCCTGCGGTTTTTACAGGTGGGTTTCCAAGCAAATCCGTCTCCCACATGTAGCGGTAGTTGGCCCGAATCACCGTCTGAGCGGATGGACGGAAACTTATGGCCGGAACAATTGCTTGAATGTCATCATGGATAGTGCCCCCGGTTTCATTAAATGATCCTACGTTGTAATCTACATGCTCCAGGCGCAAAGCCAGATTGATTCTGGCATTTTCCCACCCCAGCATCTTACGCTTTATAACCGTGTAAACAACATCAACAAATCCTCCCTGTTGCTGAGTGCCAAATTGCTGTGAATAGCTATCCGGCACATCCAGGAATGCCCACACCCACTCACCTGTGATGTCAAGCTTTTTTTTGATTGTGGTGTTAAAGTCTATGGCAAATACATCCAACCTTCTTTTAACATCCAAAACAAGTCCATCTTCCTCATACTTGTTGTATACGTCCCCCATCCATGAAAGCCCGATTTCTCCGATTTGCCTATGACGGATTGCTGTTTTTAGCGTAACCAGTGGAATAGCATTGAAATTTTCTTCAAAACGATCTACATTTTCTTTGGCAGCCGGCAGCCAGGCGCGGCCTTCGCTGTTTGCAATTATCTGATCATTGAATCCATTGGTCACGTAAGCTTCATAGGCCCATACCCATTGCTTCTGATAGGTTTTACCATGAAAACCAAACCCGACATTGCTGAAAGTAGCCGGGATTATGGTGGTAGCTGAAATGGGGCGGTCTACAAATTCCCAATTAGGCCCATCATGGTTTTGGTTGAATGCACCTATGGGATTCATGATAATCCCTCCTCTGAAGTTAAATAAGGGGTGAAATTCAAAATCAAGAGCAGCAAACTCAATATTTATTTCCTTGGTGCCTTCTTCAAACTCTATTTCAGAAAGGAATTTAATCCGATCCAGGATTGAGGAAGAAACGAACAGCGTCATTCTGGGTATCTTAAAAGAAATGCCCTCGCTAATACCATCTGTCACAAAATACTGCCCATGTGCTTCAACATAACCACCCAGGGCCACCGGAAAACTGCCTGCCTTCAAAAACGGACGGTTATAAACGGCATCCATATTCATTTGGATGGATGTTGTATCAGTACTTACCCGCTGTGCCAATACAGATGCTCCCATTCCCGAAAAAACAAGAATCAATAGCAGTTTGAGATTTTTATAAATGAATGTAGATGTTTTCATGATCTGTGGTTATGTTAAAAGTTTTGAGATTAGTTTCTGCCGGGCCTTGCACTACATTGCCCTTTGCATCAAACTCACTACCATGACAGGGGCATACCAGATAATTGGTTTGTGCATTTACTTCGCACCCTTTATGCGTACACTCCATCCAAAGTGCGATGTATTCTTCCGGATTGATTCTGTACAAGGCAATAGGAAAGGCCAAAGATGCTGCCCTTACCAGTACCAATTCCAGAGGTTTTCCCTGGTCACTGGTAAATTCATTCTTTGATAACCTTAGCTTATTATCACTTATCACGGCACTCACTTTATGAATGGAAGTGCAGCCTGAAAAAAACGGGGCAATTCCAGCAATCGCTAAGCAGGAGCCTCCCATTAATCTTAGAAATTCTTTTCTGTCCATGTGGCTAAAGAGATTTAAGAAATGTGAGGAGTTTTTGCTTATCTGTTTCACTGAGCTGCTCAAAGCTATCCCGGCTGGTGGATGCTTCGCCACCATGCATCAAAATAGCTTCTTCAATCGTTTTTGCACGGCCATCGTGCATCAGAAACAACTCACCTCCCTGTGAATCTGCTGAAAGGCCAAGCCCCCAAAGTGGTGGGGTTCGCCATTCATACGTTTCTGCTGAGCCTTCCGTAGCCCCATCATCCAGACCGGGCCCCATATCATGTAGCAACAAATCTGTGTAAGGATAAAATGTCTTATTGCTGAGAGCTTCAATATCAGATTCAGGGGTCGTCCAGGTGGAGATATGACATGAGCCACACTTAATATCAGAGAAGATTTGTTGGCCTCTGATGACATCAGAAGCATCGGAATCCCTTTGAATTGGTGCTTTAAGCGTTCTCAAATAAAACACTACGTCCCTTATAGTCTGATCGCTTACTTCCGGATCAATTGTGAAGTCAGTGGCCACATCGAGCGATTCAAATGTAGATGTCACGCCCATATCCTGGTTATATGCCGTGGCAGTTTGTTGCAGCAAGTCAATGGCGGCAGCCTTCTTTCCAAAGCGACCAATGAATTTACCATTAAGGGATTGATGAAACCATTGCGGTTGGAAGTAATCGGGAGGAGTAATATAATTGGGAACTCCAGAGATACCATCTCCATCATCATCATTAGGATCGGCATTTTCAAGTATTTGTGCATCTGTGAGTGCTGCTAACAGCCCAAGACCGGTAACTGCGGGAGGAGTAAACTTCATAAAAGGAACTCCAGAGGGTAGCCTCTCCGGCTCAAATCCCGGAATGGCCCTGTTTTGAAGTTGTGGGGCTCCGGGTGGGATGTTTGTATTTTGGTTGGGTGATGTCTGCCCAAATCGTGTAAGCGTGGTGAAAGGATGACCTCTCCCATCTCCTGGATGACAGCTTCCACAGGAAGTGGCCACAAACATAGGCCCCAAACCACTCTCCGGTGTAAAAATCTCATCATTGAACGCTACATCTCCAGCCAAAAACCTGTTTTGCTCCGAAAATGAAAGGCCTTCCATTGGGCCGTCTAACAATTCATTTTCTGCCGGTGCTTCAGGAAAAACCTCATCGCATGAATAAAACAATAAGGACACCGAACAAACAAAAACCAGATATTTTATTTTTATGTTTATCATATATAGTAATGTTGATTAGACAAACTTAATAATTTGTTTAACTAAAATAAAATTTTAGACTAATCTAAATATTAAAATGATATCCACCACGATTGAGAATTACATCAAGGCAATATTTTATCTAGGAGAAACTGCGACTAACGTCACGGTAAGTGCAGTAGCCGAAAGAATGCAGAACAGTCCCGCTTCGGTCTCCGACATGCTCAGGCGGCTCTATGAAAAAGGCTTGATAGAGGATAAGAACAATATTACTTTAACCGATCAGGGGAGTTTTCTGGCAAAACAAATCATACGAAAACATCGGCTCTGGGAGACCTTTCTTGTCAAGACACTGGATTTTAAATGGGATGAAGTGCATAGTATTGCCGAACAACTGGAGCATGTGCAATCTTCTTTACTCACCGAAAGACTGGCAAGATTTCTTGAGTATCCTGAAACAGATCCCCACGGTGATCCCATACCAGATAAAGACGGCAACTTTCCAGACCTGAGTATTATCCCGCTTTCCGAATCAGAACCGGGCAAAAGCTATATTTTCCGAAGTGTGGCCACCGATGCCAAAGACTTTTTAAATCATTTGGACAATAAGGGATTGCAGCTTGGCCAGAGGTGGGTAATTATTGAAAAGGAGGAGTTTGACGGGTCAGTCAAACTCCTCGTAGATGATAAGAATGAGGTTTATTTGAGCGAAAAGGTCGCTAAAAATCTAAATATTTGCTCAGGTGAGCTTGATTAAATCATATAACCTCAGCATTAAAACCGGCCTTTTGAACTGTTTTCTTTACTTCTTCCGCATTGAGGTTTGAAGTTTCAACGGTAAGCACACGGTTTTCACTTTCAAGATTAACCTCCCATTTTTGAATGTCCTTTTCCTCATTCAGGAAGGGTGTTACCTTAGAGAGGCATCCACTACAATTGATGTTTGTTTTAAATTTTAAAGTATCCATTGTTAGTCTATTTAAAGTTTGAAAATTTGATTTCTAAATCTTAGTTGTTTTCAGCCGCAAACTATTTGCTACTACCGATACTGAACTAAATGCCATAGCCATACCGGCAATCATAGGGTCAAGTAGAAAGCCGTTGACGGGGTAAAGCAATCCAGCAGCAATTGGAATCCCGATCACATTGTAAATAAATGCCCAGAAAAGGTTCTGGCGGATACCCTTTACCGTTCTGGTAGAGAGCTTCAGTGCTTTCGGAATGGACTCCAAATCTGAGGTGATTAGGGTCATTTTAGCCACATCCATCGCAATGTCCGAGCCGTGTCCCATGGCAATACTTACATCAGCTTGAGCCAAGGCATGGCTGTCGTTGATACCGTCACCTACCATGGCTACTATCTTTCCTTTGGATTGTAATTCTTTCACAAAATCCGCTTTATCGGATGGCAACACCTCGCCTTTAAAATCGGTGAGGCCAACCTGCTGAGCCACTGCCCTGGCCGTTTGATTATTGTCCCCAGTGAGCATATATACCTCTACTCCATTCTTCTTTAATTTTTCAATTGCTGATTTGGAAGTGGCCTTGATCTTATCAGCTATGGCCAATACCGCCAACACTTCCTGATCATCCGAAAAGTAGACCACTGTTTTGGCGTCCTCCTGCCATTTGGCTGCTTTTTGTTGAATATCTTGAGGGATGTTTATGTGGTTTTCAGCCATCAGTTTGGTGTTTCCGATGAAGTAATACTTCCCTGAAGTATTAGCTGCTTTTACCCCTTTTCCGGTGATGCTGTCAAAGTCTTTCAATTCTTCCGATTGCACTCCCTCTTCTTTCAGCTTTTTTACAACCGCATCGGCTAATGGATGCTCCGATTGAGCCTCCAGAGCAAGTAAAACGGATGCATGGTAGTCTTCATGGGCTTTATCCGACCAAAAAAGATTAGTAACCGTAGGCTTACCTTCAGTAATGGTTCCGGTTTTATCCAATACTACGGCATTGACCTTGTGACCAAGCTCCAGGCTTTCGGCATCCTTGATCAGAATGTTATTTTCTGCTCCTTTCCCTACGCCAACCATGATGGCTGTAGGGGTGGCCAGCCCTAGCGCACAGGGACAAGCGATTACCAATACAGCTACTGATGTAAGCAAGGCATGTGTAAAGGCATCATCTCCACCTACAAACATCCATACAATGAAAGTGGCGATAGAAATGGCCATCACCACCGGCACGAATATTCCGGCAATTTTATCAACCAGTTTCTGAACCGGGGCCTTGCTGCCCTGAGCTTCCTGCACCATTCTGATGATTTGTGAGAGCAGCGTTTCCCCGCCTACTTTCTCGGCCTCAAACTGGAAGCTGCCTTTCTGATTGACCGTACCGGCAAAGACTTTTTCGCCTTTGGTCTTGGCCACAGGTACCGGTTCCCCCGTGATCATACTTTCATCCACATTGGAACTGCCGGACAGCACTGTCCCGTCTACGGGTATTTTCTCTCCCGGGCGCACCACAATGGTGTAGCCCTTTTGCACCGAGGCAATCGGAATCTCTTGTTCTTCGCCATTGACGATAGCCTTGAGTGTTTTAGGCTGCAGACCCATTAGTTTTTTGATGGCTGACGAGGTATTGGACTTGGCTTTTTCTTCCAGCAACTTGCCTAAAGAAATGAAGGTGATGATCACGGTGGCTGCCTCGTAGTATACATGCGGGTGAATACCCCGGTTATGCCAGAACTCAGGAAACAGGGTATTGAACAAACTGAAAATAAAAGCGATTCCGGTGCTAAGTGCAACCAATGTGTCCATATTGGCTTTGCCGTGTTTGGCCTGTTTAAAAGCATTGATGAAAAAGCTCCGGCCAAACCAAAACAATACGGGAATAGTAAAAGCCAATGAAATCCACCGCCCCGACATCCAGTCCATGTAAAACATGCCCAGAATAAAGACCGGAAGTGTCAGAATGGACGACCAGATGGTGCGGTTTTTCACATTCTGATAATGCTCACGTTGCCTCTCTGCCTGTGCTTCGCTTGGATCCTCCACATCTACGATCAGGTCATAGCCCACTGATTGCAATGCGTTCCGTAAGGCATCTGGGGTAAGGGATTGGTCGTATTCAACCAAAACGGAACTGCTGGCAAAATTAACACTGGCATTGGCTACTCCCTGAGTATTATTTAGAATAGATTCCACGCTGGAGGCGCAGGCGGCACAAGTCATTCCCGTGACAGGAAACGAGTTCTTTACAATTTTCCCGTTCTTATCAGTATGCATGCTCTTTGGTTCACTAATATCTAACGCTTCCATAAACTATTTTTTCAAGTTTGAATCCTAAATTGAACAAAACAAATTTCGGAAGTGTGGAGAAGGTTTGTATTACAGAATTTGCTAAACGTTTTATACAATCGTCAGTGATTAGATATTATCCAGTGTTTTTCGCTTTAAACCCATAGTGCTTTTGAATTGTGAGGGTGTCATTCCGGTGATTTTTTTGAACTGGCTGCTCAAATGTGCAACACTACTGTAGCCCAATTGAAAAGCAATTTGGCTCAGGGTAAGCTCGTCATAAATCATTAGTTCTTTTACACGCTCTACCTTTTGCCGGATGATGTACTGATCCAGCGTAATACTCTCTACCGATGAAAACAGCATTCCCAGGTATTTGTAATCATAGTTGAGTTGATCGCCAATATACTCCGCCCACTTTATATTTATCACATCTTTTGAATGATGAATTTTTTGAATGATCAAATTTTTCACTTGTTCAATCAACCTGCTTTTACGATCATCAATCAATGAAAATCCAACTTCTTCCAGCGCTTCGTTCAACTGCTTTTCAGTTTCATCATCCAAAGGTATTTCCATTTCAATCTCACCCAGTTCAAGGTTAGTATAGGGTATTGAAAGCCTGTCTACAATTTGCTTGACCGCTGTTATACAGCGTGGACAGACCATATTTTTAACATACAATTTTTTACTCTTCGTCATCTAAATACTGTTATGGAAATTCAATAAATAAACACTATTTTCCGTATTATGATTTATAAGATCCGGTGTTTGATGTATGAAATTGTGAGGTGTTAACGTCTTTTGTCAGAAATCTTTGTAATCAATTCTTCCATCAGTCTAATCAAAGACTCATCCGGTTTTTTCCAATGCTCTGGTTTAGGTAAAGGTTGAGGCATCTTCTCCAGCACCTCTTCTCTAGTGAGCTTGACAATATTCACAAGGTCAGGGTTTAGTGTAATTCTTTCTTTAAAACGACTTAGATAATCCCATGTGCCCAGGCTCAGCATATCCAGTTTTTTACCGTACAGATCTAGTCTATAAAATAGGCCATCATTATTTGGAAAAGACTTCATAGGTATTTTGTCAATCACCTCTTCAAACTCTTCCAAGCCCCAAATAATATCCCAAATTTGCTTAACATCCCCACCACTAAATTTATTCCAGAATAACCTGTTTACCATATTAAATGCCCCAACCATATCTTGTGCTACACTTGGGCTTTCTTTAATGAAATCCTCAGTTGAGGGGGTCTTTTTTTTGGCTATTAGTATTTCTGTCAATGGTCCCATTAAAGAACGGTTGCATATTTTGTAAGCCACCCGGATACAGGTATTATCCAGGTGACACAAGGCATAATTGACCTGATTTTCCTTATTACCAAGTTCATCAAAGTACCAATATTTCATATTGGCTGTAACCAATTCATGTAAGCTTGCCTCTACACTTTCGGTATAACTTGATGATTTTACTTGTATATTCTGCTCCATAAGCCTGCAAAGTACATGTACCATGTGTACCCTTACAGAGGATCCTACGCTACTCCGGTAGGTGGTACATACTTTATCCAGTAATTTTTCTACTCCTTCCTGGTCAGCGTCCTGGAATTTCTTGAATATACGTTCACTAACATGTGGGGCAATATTAGTTGGGCTCTTAAATAACTCAAGCAATTCTTCAAAGGAGAGCTTTGATAATAATTCATTATCTTCCCTTTCCCTCTGCTCCCAGGCCGCCATTTTCAGCTCTTTAGCATTTTCTCTAATTCTAGGTAAGGCATCATAATACATTCTGACAACTTCTTTCTTCAGGCTTTCTGCTTCATTTTCATCTATCTCTATCAGTAGTGATTCCTTTATTGTAGCAAGTATCTGACTCCTAAGAGCCTTGCCCAGGGTTTTCTGATGTAGAAAATTCTTTATCTCAGGAAATGTTTCTTGACAGTCATCTTTAGAGGCCCTGTGTATGTAGTCATCCCAACCTTCTGATAAAAAAGCATCATAAACTCTGATCTCCCAGCCATTACACATGACGATATATCTAACCTGCATTTCCGGGTGATTTGCATAAAGATGTGCCTGTAAATAATCGTCAAAACTCATTTCTTTCGGAGAGCCGGGTTTAGCCTCAATTATCCAAAATTTCTTTAGTTTCAAGGTAGGCACATAGTCAATTGCTACTTGCTTTCTACCTATCCTATGATATGGTTTGGAAAGTTTTAGGTTCTCTTCTCTAAGAATATCGTTTACAGTTTCTTTGGCATACCCTAAAGACGCAAAAGAGGGGCAATGAAATCTTCTCTGATATCACTTTCCTTCCAATTTGTAAAATCCTGAGATTGCCAATCGTTAATAAATTTTTGATCAAGTATAGTCAGTTCCATTAAGGCCTAAATTTTCAAATATTTTCGTGTGATGCTATTTTTTATTATATACCAAGATTTTAGATGCCAAAAAGAAACTGAGCGTAGGATTTATTACAATAGCCAAGAATGGCGAAAGTCCAACTTCAAGCAAAGGCACTATCGGCATCTTTTCATTGTAACTCCAAAAGTCTAACTCAACTGCTACCCATTCGGCAATAAAAGAAACCACGCTTGCCATAATAATGACTACCGTCAGTATCTTGAGATTGAAATTACGAATCCAAAACCTATCTTTCAAAACAACGGCAACAAGGCCATATATGATAAAAGTGAGTATGACATCTCCTAAAGTGCATGCGAGGAATTAATGCTATTCATAAAGTAGTCATACTCATCATATAGACCGGCATGCAGATTTTACCAAATAAAATGTAGCACAAAGGAAGTCAGTGCTATCCAAACGATCAGTCTTTTACCAATAAAATTCATTCATAAACTAAATTCAGGATCAACTTACCAAATGGGGCTGATCCTGATTTATATTATTTACAATGCTTTCACTTTAAAAGAGACTTTGAGCTTCTCCCAAGACATAGAAACTTCAGCTTGAGCATCACCTATTTCCGTTACCGAATAGGTGAGTGATTCCTGATTTTCAGAGAGGACTTCCGGCTTTACTTTCATTCTTACTACATCTAACGATTTATCATAGTCATCACTCATGTGCTGATCCCAATTTTCGTTGATAATAAGCGTCCACTCTTTCTCTCCGGGAATGGTGAAAAACCCGTATTTACCGGCAGGTACTTTGGTGTTATTGATTTCTACATCTTCGGAAAAGTTGATAGCTGTAGCTCTGTGAGCGCCTGTCGCCCAAACTTTGTCATACTCAACCAGCCCTCCCCAGATTGTTCTGCCCCTTACACTGGGTGAAGAATAGTCAATATGCACGTGGGTATCTCCTGCATTTCCCATAGCAGAGGTCTTTGGGCTTTTGGGTTTAGGCTTACCCGTGTCTTCTGAGGTGGCACCATGAGTAGCATGGTCAGTTGTGGCTTTTTTACATCCCCTTGAAAATTGCAGGTGGATAATCTTCCACATTCCATCCTCTACCTGCATAGAAAGAGTAACTAGTCCGTCAGAATTGATCTGTTGGCCTTGCATCTCTCCCCGAATTAAATAATTACCTCTCAATAGTGCCATTTCTTTGTTAATCAAAGATTCTGCTACGTCAAGTGAGAAGGTCATATTCTGCATTTCTTCAATTTCTTTGCCCAAATGGCCATCACGATAATGCTCCCAGGAATCATCTACAGATCCTTGTTCATAAATCTTGGCTTTGGGTGAGAAAACGGCATTTAGAGGTTCCAGATTCTTATCGTTTACTGAGTTTACAAATAAGTCCAGCACATCGTTTACAGTGTTTTCCGGTTTAGCTGAATCATCACAGGCGTACATCAACGCTGTTGCAGCTAAGATTAAAGTGGTAAATAATTTTTTCATCATAGGTTATTGTTTAGTTAATCATTAAGCAATCGTAATTTTTTCATCCAGGTACACCTGCTGGATCAGGTTGAGCAGTTGAACACCTTCTTTCCTTGGTCGCTGGAATGCCTTTCTTCCCGAAATCAAACCCATTCCACCTGCTCTTTTATTAATCACGGCTGTTTTTACTGCTTCGGCATAGTCCGATTCTCCAGAGGAAGCTCCTCCCGAATTGATCAGGCCTATCTTGCCCATATAACAGTTGGCTACTTGATAGCGGCACATATCAATGGGATGATCGGAAATATAGTTGCCGTACATTTCTTCAGAGGTCTTACCAAATTTCAGGTCTCTGAAACCACCATTTGTATCCGGCAGTTTTTGTTTGATGATATCTGCCTGAATGGTCACTCCCAGATGGTTGGCCTGTCCGGTAAGGTCTGCAGCTGTGTGATAGTCGTTATCTTTTGTTTTAAAGGATTCATTTCGGGTGTAACACCATAAAATGGTAGCCATTCCCAATTCATGGGCATAGGTGAAGGCATCTGAGATTTCACGTATTTGCCTGTTTGATTCGGGGGACCCAAAATAGATAGTTGCGCCAATCGCACAAGCTCCCATGTTCCAGGCGTCCTTCACCGTACCGTACAAAATCTGGTCATATTTATTGGGGTATGTAAGCAACTCATTGTGGTTGATTTTTACGATGTATGGAATTTTATGCGCATACTTTCGGGCGGTAAGCCCTAATACGCCAAAGGTAGAGGCTACACCGTTACAACCTGCTTTCAAACCAAGTTGTACAATCTTCTCGGGGTCAAAGTAGTCGGGATTAGGGCCAAAAGCACTCCCTGCCGTATGCTCAATACCCTGATCTACCGGAAGGATGGATAGGTAGCCTGTTCCAGAGAGATTGCCACTGTTATACAGGCGTGAAAGTGCATTGAGTACTTGTGGATTTCTGTTGCTATTGACAAAAACATTATCCAGATAATCTGAACCAGGTAAAGTAAGTCTTGTTCTATCAATCGTTTTACAAGTATGTTGCAGAAGGTATTCTGCCTGATCTCCTAAATATTCATTTATTTTTTTCATGTGTATGTAATTTTTTTTAGTGGCCACATGGAATTCACATCATCAGCATTCATCGCTGGTTGGTGTTTCCCAAACATGCTCATTTCATAGCATCTGATTTTTATATAGTTACTACTTTCTTATGTCATTTTTTGGCTTTTAAATCTTAAGTTCGGAATTATGAGAACGGCTACAAGCGATAACACCGTGCCAATCACCGGATAAGGCCATGAGCTACCGATTGTGTATAACCATATGCCTAACATCGGTCCCAATACCTGACCAATACTATTCACTGATGTTTGTAAAGACAGATTCGCCCCGGTATGGTTTTTATCCACCAAAGAAATCATGGTAATTAGGTTGGGAGTGACCATTGCACCTCCGATCGCAAAAATTACAATCATGGTATATACGTAGATATTGTATGTCCAAAAAGAAAAAACAATCATAGCAAAAGCAGCCAATGCAAAACCGATAAAAAGTTGTGTGTTTACAGAGATAGTTTTTGCATCTACATTGGCAAATAAAGGCTGTAAAACGGCCATAACCAGGCCACAAAGCATAAACCCAAGTCCTACCTGGGAAGTGTCAAACAAGAGAATGTCTTTGGCATAAACAGAAAACACCGTCTCAAACAAGGTTACGGCCAGTTGAAGAATTAATGAGAGAAACAATAGTAGAACAAAATCACGTTTCACATTTGACTCTGGCTTTTGGCCTGCTTCTATGATGTTAAGACTTTGTGCTTTGGGGTTTTTGAGCCAACCGAATGCAAGCAACAAAATAATTGTTCCTAGTAAGGCGACTGCAAGGAACGGGATACTGAATCTATCCAATAGCAAGTGTCCCATTCTCGTGTCCAAATGTAAATTGGTTTGTGCCAGGTAACCACCAATCATAGGCCCGGTAATCACACCTGTACTGACAGCCACCCCCGACCAGGCCAGTACTTTTCTACGCTGCATGCTGTTGGTAAGGTCACTGAGAAAAGCATTGCCCACAGGTATAACCGAAGACGAGAATATACCACCTAAAATACGGGCTACATACAGCATAAACAAAGAAGTAGACAAGCCGGTTAAAACCTGCATAATAACAAAGCCTGATAACCCCATAGTGATCAGCATCTTGCGACCAAAACGGTCGGACAGTTTGCCCCATATAAAAGCAAAGAGTAGCTGAAAAAACGGGTAAATGCTGGTGAGAATTCCAATGTGATAGTTGATATCCTCTTCTGCTACAATGCCGGATTTTAATGCAAGCCTTTCCGTATAGTAGGGCAAAACGGGAAGCAATGCACCATACCCACTCATAACTACAAAAATACTTAGCAGGATAATGATGATCCTGCCAAGGATTTCGCGATTACCCATTATTTGTTACCGATTTTCTTCTTCAGTAGCTGTGCATTGATGGCCACTATGATCGTACTCAAACTCATAAAAACCGCACCAACTGCCGGACCTAAAACGAAACCAGATGTGTAAAGCACCCCTGCTGCCAAAGGAATTGCAACAGTGTTATAACCGGTAGCCCATATCAGGTTTTGAATCATTTTGTTGTAAGTGGCCTTCCCAAATAAAATCAGGTTGGCTATATCCTGCGGGTTGCTGTTTACCAATATAATGTCAGCTGTTTCGGCTGCTACATCGGTTCCTGAGCCTACCGCAATACCCACATTGGCTTGTGCCAGAGCAGGTGCATCGTTCACGCCATCACCGGTCATGGCGACAAACTCGCCCTTAGACTGAAGCTCTTTTACTATTTCCACTTTTTGATGTGGCAACACTTCCGAATAGTACCCATCCAGGCCTAATTCATCACTTACTGCTTTGGCGACTGTTTCATTGTCACCGGTGGCCATCATCACTTTGATGTTGTTGTTTTTGAACACTTTAATTGCCTCGGCACTTTCCGGTCTGATCTCATCTGCCAGGGCGATGTACCCGGCCAGTTTATTATCCACGAGAACAAAAACGACTGTCTCGGCTGCACTGCTGTAGGCACCATCAGGTATGGAAATATGCTCATCTTTCAGATAGCCGGGGCTCACTACTTTCACATCTTTCCCTTCCACTTTTGCTTCAACCCCTTTACCGGTAATGGCATTGAAGTTCTCAGGCTTGGGAACCGCAATGTCTTTCTCTTTGACTTTTTTAATGATGCCAACGGCAATAGGATGCTCCGAACTTTGCTCTAATGCACTGGAAAGCCTCAGTAATTCATCTGGTTCAAATTGCTGATCTACCGCCTCTACACGCGTAACACCAAAATCACCTTTAGTTAGTGTTCCGGTCTTATCAAAAACAAGGGCCGAAATCTTTCTGGATTCCTCAAATGCCGTTCTATTGCGTATCAATAATCCATTCTGAGCAGAAACTGCTGTGGATATGGCTACTACTAATGGTATGGCCAAACCTAATGCATGAGGGCAGGCAATAACCATCACCGTCACCATTCTCTCCAGGGCATAGACAAATGGAAAACCTAAAAACAAC
>PBYL01000063.1 GCA_002729595.1 Thalassovita sp.
GGAGCAATGATCGCACCTTTACCAGCCTTTAGCAGAGACGTGCATCCTAGCGAAATGCTACGAAAAATGGATGTCGCAAGAAACAAAAGCTTGGCTGACATCGGTTTAAATGCAGCTACTTCTAAAGGGGCTTCCTATGCCGATATCCGAATTGGAAGATACCTCAATCAATACCTTTTTACCCGCGAAGACAAAGTACAAAACATTGTAAATACAGAGTCTTATGGTTTGGGAATCAGGGTAATAGCAGATGGAACTTGGGGATTTGCTTCAACTAACGACGTAACTCCAGAAGGTATTAAGAAGGCCGCCGAACAAGCAGTATCAATAGCAAAAGCCAATGCAAAAATCCAGAAAGAACCTGTAAATCTGGTTCCAGTAAAGTCTTACGGAGAACAAAGCTGGAAAGCACCCATCAAACAAAATGCATTTGAAGTTCCAATAAAAGATAAAGCAGATTTATTGATAGAAGCCAATACAAAGGCAATGGAGGCTGGGGCGAGCTTTATCAACTCAAACTTATTTTTAGTAAACGAGCAGAAATATTTTGCATCTACAGAAGGTAGCTATATCGATCAAGATATCCACAGAATTTGGCCAACCTTTACTGTAACTGCTGTTGGCGAAGATGGCTTTAAAACCAGAAATGCATTAAGTGCTCCTTTAGGAATGGGTTACGAGTATCTTCAACCAAAAGCAGAAGATAAAGTAATTGGTCCAGAAGGAATTGTACTTTACAAATATTCTTACGACATTGTAGAAGATGCTGTAGCTGCTGCCAAACAAGCAAATGCTATGCTCGGAGCAAAATCTGTAGATCCGGGTAAATATAGTTTAGTACTTGAACCTAACCACCTTGGACTTACCATACATGAGTCTGTTGGCCACCCATTAGAATTAGACCGAGTATTAGGTTACGAAGCTAACTATGCAGGTACAAGCTTCGCTACTTTAGATAAATGGGAAAGCAAGTCTTTCGAATACGGTAGTAAAGAAGTAAATATATTCGCAGATAAAACACAGCCATATTCTTTAGGTGCAGTTGGTTTTGATGATGAAGGAGTTAAGACAAAGAAATGGGATTTAATTAAAGAAGGAGTTCTTGTAAACTATCAAGCAATTAGAGATCAAGCTCATATTATTGGCGAAGAAGAATCTCATGGTTGCTGCTATGCAGATAGCTGGAATTCAGTACAATTCCAAAGAATGCCTAATGTTTCACTAGCACCAGGAAAAGAACCTTACTCTGTTGCAGAGATGATCAAAAATGTAGACAGAGGTATTTATATTGCCGGAAGAGGTTCTTATTCAATAGATCAGCAACGCTATAATTTCCAGTTTGGAGGTCAATTATTCTATGAGATCAAAAACGGAGAAATTACTGGCATGCTCAACGATGTAGCCTACCAATCGAACACACAAGAATTCTGGAATTCATGTTCAAAAGTTTGTGATGAAAGTGACTATCGCCTATTCGGATCATTTTTCGACGGTAAAGGACAGCCATCACAAGTAAGCGCAGTATCGCATGGAAGTGCCACTGCTCGCTTCGACGATGTAAACGTGATTAACACTGCAAGAAAAATATAATTGTAAATTTTAATTGCCTATGAATAGAAGAGACTTTACTCGATTGGCCGGTCTTGGTGCCGGAGCTATGTTTTTGCCTTTCCAGATGAATGGCAAAGATGTGCCACTAGATACTTATACTCCAGGAATGGATCAGTTGCTCAAAAAAGAATTAGCTGATATTGCTTTAAATGCAGCTAAAGATATGGGAGCGACTTATTCGGATGTAAGAATCGGAAGATACCTCAATCAATTTGTAATTACTCGTGAAAACAAGGTTCAAAATATTGTAAACACCGAATCTTTTGGTGTTGGTATTAGAGTAATTGTTGATGGAACATGGGGCTTTGCTTCAAGTAATGATGTATCAAGAGAAGGAATTGCAAAAGCGGCAAAACAAGCTGCTGCAATTGCAAAAGCTAACTCTAAATATCAAGATGAACCAGTTCAACTTGCACCTGTAAAATCACAAGGAGAAGTTGCTTGGAAAGCACCTATCACTAAAAATGCTTTTGAAGTTCCTGTAAAAGATAAGGTTGATATTTTGCTAAATGCCAATGCAAAAGCGATGGATGCTGGTGCAAATTATATCAGCTCTATGATGTTTCTTGTGAATGAGCAAAAATATTTTGCTTCTACTGATGGAAGTTATATCGATCAAGATATTCACAGAATATGGCCGAACTTTAATATTACTTGTGTTGATGAAAAAACAGGTAAGTTTAAAAACAGACAGGCTTTAAGCTCACCAATGGGTATGGGCTTCGAATATATGGATGGTAATAAAGCAGATAAAACTTTATCTCCATCTGGCATGACACTATACGGAAACTCTTACGATATAGAAGAAGATGCCATTTTTGCTGCTAAGCAAGCGAGAGACAGTCTTACAGCTAAATCTGTTGATCCAGGGAAATATACTTTGGTATTAGATCCAAGTCACCTGTGGTTAACCATTCACGAATCTGTTGGTCACCCATTAGAACTAGACCGTGTATTAGGTTACGAAGCCAACTTTGCAGGAACTAGTTTCGCTACATTAGATAAGTGGGAAAGTAAAACTTTTGAATACGGAAGCGATAAGGTGAATCTAATTGCCGATAAAACTCAAAAGAACTCTTTAGGTGCTGTTGGTTACGATGATGAAGGAGTTCCATGTAAAAAATGGGATTTGGTAAAAGATGGTGTTCTTGTAAATTATCAAGCAATTAGAGATCAAGCGCACATCATTGGTGAGGAAGAATCTCATGGATGTTGCTATGCAGATAGTTGGAGTTCTGTGCAGTTCCAGCGTATGGCAAATGTGTCTCTTGCTCCTGGTAAAGATCCATTGTCGGTTCAAGAAATGATTAAAGATGTAGAAAGAGGTATTTACATTATTGGTGATGGTTCTTTCTCAATTGATCAACAACGTTACAACTTCCAGTTTGGCGGACAGGCATTTTTCGAGATCAAAGAAGGTGAAATTAAAGGTCAGTTACGCGATGTGGCTTATCAGTCAAATACGCAGGAATTCTGGAATTCTTGTAGTGCAGTTTGCGATGAGTCAGACTACAGACTTGGTGGTTCTTTCTTCGATGGTAAAGGACAACCTTCTCAGTCTAGTGCGGTATCGCATGGTTCATCTACAGCGAGATTCGACAATGTAAATGTCATCAACACTGAAAGAAAAATATAATTGATTATCGTTCAATAATAACAAAAATATTCAATGGCTATATTTTCAAAAGAAGAAGCTAAAAGCATTTTGGAAAAGGTGATCGGATTCTCTACTGCAGATGAGTGCGAAGCCAACCTAAGAGGTAATGCAGGTGGTAACATCCGTTATGCAAGAAATACAGTATCTACAAGTGGTATGGAAGCTAACACCAGTTTAGTTGTACAAGCTGCATTTGGCAAACAAGTAGGTACTGCCTCAATCAACGAATTCGACGATGAGTCTCTAAAAAAGGTAGTTCAGCGTGCTGAGGAATTAGCGAAGCTAGCTCCTGAAAACCCAGAATACATGGGTGTTTTAGAACCTCAAGAATATCAAACTTCAGAAGAATATGTGCAAGCAACTGCAGATATTACTCCTGAGTACAGAGCAGAAGTTGCTGCTGTAAGTATTAAACCTGCAAAAGAGCAAGATGTAACTGCTGCTGGTTTCTTAAGCGACTCTTACGGATTTTCATCCATGATGAACTCTAAAGGCTTGTTTGCTTATAACAAATCATCTAATGTAGATTTTACAGTTACCATGCGTAGTAACGATGGAACAGGTTCTGGCTGGGTAACACGCGATTTTAATGATGTAACTAAGTTTGATGCTGCTGAAGCATCTTCAATTGCAATTAAAAAGTCGCTAGCTTCAAGAAACCCAAGAGCGATTGAGCCGGGAAAATACACTGTAATTCTTGAGCCTGCAGCTTCGTCTCAGCTTATCGGTAACATGGTAAGAAATATGGGAGCAAGGTCTGCTGATGAAGGTAGAAGCTTTATGAGCAAGAAAGGAGAGAAAGGAAAAAACAGATTAGGAGAGAAGATGTTCGATGAAAGAGTAAATCTTTACATTGATCCGTTTAATCCTGAAGTACCTTCTTCTACTTGGTCTAACGACGGTTTACCAATCAAAAAGATGGATTTAATTAAAGATGGTGTGGTGAAAAACCTTTTCTACTCAAGATATTGGGCAAAAGAAAAAGGTGTTGAGCCTGTACCAAATAGCAGAACCTTTATTATGGCAGGTGGTACTGATACCATCGAAGAAATGATTAAGGATACTAAAAAAGGTATTCTTGTTACCAGAATGTGGTATATCAGAACAGTTGACCCACAAACTTTACTATATACAGGTCTTACAAGAGATGGTACTTTCTATATCGAAGATGGTGAAATTAAATACCCATTGAAAAACTTTAGATTCAACGAAAGCCCTGTAATTATGCTAAACAACCTTGAGAAATTAGGTAAGCAATACAGAGTAAACGGTGACTTAGTACCTGTTATGAAAATCAGAGACTTTACATTCAGTAGCTTATCTGATGCCATCTAACAAGTAAAAAGCTATTCAGGCCGCCTTTGAAGAACAGGGCGGCTTTTTCTTTTGTTACAATGAAGTTGTTGTAAAGAGAAAAATGTATGGAGGGAAAAATCAATCAGTATAACCTGAACTATAAGAAGTTTTCTAAAGAATTAGAAAATAATTTCCATTTTGCCGCTACAAAATTGAAGGCTGGTAACAGTTTTTTCTTTACCAGATTGCAATACAACTCTGGTGACTGGAATACTGATCAGCGTATGCCTTCTAACTTGTTAAATTCGGTAGTGGAGTACACTACCATTCCTGTAGATACCAAAGAGAATGTTGTTCCACTTGGTAGCGATGAGTTATTTAATGCGCCTTTTTGTTATTTGAGTGGACATAAATTGGTGGAGTTTGATCAAAAAGAAAAAGCCAATTTTAAGAAGTATGTAGAAAATGGCGGTTTCATTTTTGTCGACGATTGCAACCACGATATAGACGGACTTTTCGCCAAATCTTTTGAAGCAGAAATGATTGAGATTTTTGGCGATAAAGCTTTAAAGAAGATTCCTAATAACCACAAGATTTACAATTGCTTCTTTGAGTTTGAAGATGGCCCGCCCAATACTTCGGTAGAGTTAAATGGCTGGGGAGATGATCTCGTACATGACTATCTTAAAGCCATTGAAGTAGACGGAAGAATTTGTGTGCTTTACAGTAACAAAGATTATGGTTGTGAGTGGGATTACGACCATCGAAATAAGAGATGGATGGCAAGAGATAACACTCGATTTGGCATCAATATCATTTTATATGCACTTACTGCTTAAGTGCTTATTTTAATAATTAAACATTCAAACAGCTACAATTTTCAATGACAGAGAAAGATGTTCATCAGCTAATTGATAAAATACACGCACTAAAAGCTGAAATACAAAAAGTAATTATCGGGCAGGAAGATATAATTGATCAATTATTAATCTGCTTTATGGCAGGTGGCCATGCCTTACTAGAAGGTGTTCCGGGTTTGGCAAAAACCCTTATGATTAGAACACTGTCTGAAGCAGTGCATCTCAATTTTAAAAGAATACAGTTTACTCCAGACTTAATGCCAGCAGACATTACTGGTACAGAAGTTTTGGAAGAAGACATTACCTCTGGAAAGAAGTTTTTTAAGTTCAACCACGGACCTATTTTCGCCAATATCATTTTGGCTGATGAGATAAACAGAACTCCGCCAAAAACGCAAGCTGCTTTGTTAGAAGCAATGCAAGAATACGAAGTAACTTATGGTGGTAAAACCTATTCATTAGACAAGCCATTTTTCATTCTTGCCACTCAAAACCCAGTTGAGCAATCTGGTACTTTTCCACTACCAGAAGCACAGTTAGATAGATTTTTATTCTATATACAATTAGGTTATCCAGAAGAGCAAGATGAGTTTACTATACTTTCTAGCACAACTGGTAGCAAAAAAGTTAAGGTAGAAAGTGTGATTACAGGAGAAGAAATTGCAGCAGTTCAACAGCTAGTAAGAGAGGTGCCTGTAAATGAAACGCTTATTTCTAGAGTGAACAGAATTGTAAGAGCAACTCGCCCACAAACCACATCGGTAGAAATGGTAAAATCTTGGGTGCAATGGGGAGCAGGGCCTCGTGCAGGGCAGGCAATGATGTTAACTGCAAAAGCAGCAGCTTTACTCGATGGCAGATTTGCAGTTACACCAAGTGATATTGAGAAAGTAGCTTATCCTGTTTTGCGCCATAGAATGTTGATGAACTTTAAAGCTGAAGCTTCTGGAAAAACCACAGATGAAATAACCAACGCCATACTGCAAGAAATAAAAGCTTAATTATGGAAAACTATCTTGACCCTGAGTTGATCAATTCGGTGGAAGGTTTGGAGTTACTAGCCAGAAAAACAGTTGAAGGATTTCTGGCTGGTGCTAATAGAAACCTGCGTGCTGGGCAAGGGCAGGAGTTTAGCCAGTATAAGTCTTACCAACCCGGTGACGATTTAAGGCAGTTAGACTGGAAGCTTTTAGCTAGAACAAGCAGGTATTACATCAAAGAATCTGAAACAGAAACCAACGTAACCATCACTTTTATTCTGGATGCATCTGCATCTATGAAATATGAAGAGAACAATTTGAGCAAATTGGCTTTTTCCAAAGCGATAATTGCTTGTTTGGCTTATTTGTCTAAAAAACAAGGTGATTTAATAAGTCTGTTTGCTTTGAATGAAATGGAATTGGTGCAACTGCCACCCAAGCAGTCTACTGGTTTTTTTATGCATTTTTTGCATGAATTACATCAAGTAAAAGGTATGAAAAAATGGCCGGAGCAGACAGATAATGTTTTCTTAGGAAGTAGAAATAAAGGATTGGTTATCTGCTTTTCAGATTTGTATGAGAATGATTCTGAGATTACTCAATTGCTAAAGAATTTTGCTGCAACCGGAAGTGAAGTAATGCTTTTCCATGTTTTTGGCAAAAAAGAACTGAGCTTTGATTATGGAAATACTTCTACTTTTCAAGACTTGGAAACTGGCGAGCTATTAGAAGTAAATCCTAAAAAATATAAGGAGAAGTATCTGGAAAGAATGAATGCATTTATAAAAGATACAGAAAGTACTATGCTTGAAAATAACATCAGTTATGTGCAGGTAGATTTACAGCAGCATCCAGCTCTTCTTTTACAAACTTACCTTAAGCGTAGAAAAGCTGGATTGCCATAATCTATATTTCTGATTTTAGTCTTCCTTTTTTAATTCCGTTTCTTGAGCTGCTGCGTTAGCTCTTGCTAAAGCTTTTTCTTTTTTTCTCTCGTCTAATGCAACTAAACCAACTTCTAGAAAGTGCATGTAGAAAGACAAAAATAGAATAGTTAAATGCACACCAAAAGACATATAAGAAATGATAGAAACTATACCGAAGTAGATTAAGTAGAAGGTTACATCGGCAGCAAATTCTATAATGAAGTTATATTCTTTGAATTTCCTTTTTACCCACATAGTTACAGGGTCGTTTACTGTAATTGCCTTGTAGGAAATTAATGAATAAGCAATAAGCAGTAAAAGGATAAAATAAACCGAGACCTGATTGTCACCATTTTCTAA
>PBYL01000064.1 GCA_002729595.1 Thalassovita sp.
AATTTCAAACTTTAAAATCTTTATCTTTAATTGCTTTACCTTTTTGTTATTTACTCATAATTGTAAGCTTGGTTAATAATGATAATAATAACAAAAAAACATTTTTATCTGGATTAGGTAAATACACTTATGGGATGTACTTATATCATCCCACAATAATAATTTTAATGAAAATTGTATTTGACTTAATTAAATTAGATTATCAAAATAATCCTTTTATTAATTTTTACCTTTCCTCAATCTCTTTATTATTTACTATTTTCGTTGCAATTTTATCTTATAAATATTTTGAGAGATATATTTTACTCTTCAAAAATAGATTCACGACAATCCAAACTGGAGTATAATAACCCAAATAAATATTTGAACTCTAAATTATTCTTAGGAATAATTTAGAGTTCAATAGAGGATTTATACTAAAAACACCTTTCATATAAGTATATTACAAAACAGTGCTTAGCTTGCCCACCCCCTCAATCGAAACTAACTTAGCTGCTGCAAAATTAAAGACCTATAACCAAAACCAGCAGCATGAATTACCAATCGATACTGGCACAAAATATTGAGTTAATCAAGCAAGCAGCTCCTGACCATAAATCGACCAAAGACAAAGTACATAGAGAATGGGCAAGCATTATCAGAAATGATATTTCTTTTATGGCTTTGCCTTATCAATACTTGGCAGTCAATCTGGAAAACTTCGAAAAGCAATCTGCCTCTGAGCAATCAAACCTATACAAGTACTTACTGGTTTTGGCGAGCTTCTCTCCTCAATACAACTTACTCCCTAAAAACGACCATATGCTCAGCCAATACAATGAGCCGATTTGTAAGTCTATCGAGGGCTTATTAGATGTAGGTGATTTTCAGATTAGTGAAAGCAACAAAATTATACATACTGGAACACTTGGCGATTTTATCTCAATAATCTTCGAGTTGTATTATAGGCACACTTCGAGTGAAAGTATTTGCAGGGGAAAAATAGCTCCATACATTCTACCTCTTTGTAAAAACTTCAATACAAATAATACTTATCTGGCTCATTTGCTTCCGTATCATCCAGAAGCTATTTACACAACAGCTCAACTTTTACTGCATTACATTGAGCAAAAAAATGATAGTGTTTTGTTCCAAAGTATTTGCTACGATATGCTGGGAGAATATGCAAAAAGGGAAGATTTTATACATAAAAACGCTCCAAAAATCTTTGCTGAGTTATTTAAGCTTAAACAAGATTGGTCGAGTGAAGACATCAGTTTTCTAATTGATAAAGGTATTTTAGCTACTTTCGGAATCAACCTTGCCAGTAAAGAAGTGCAACTAGAAGCACTCACCGAAAGAATTGCAATTCTAAAAGCCAAAGAATTACACCAAGGAGTAAAACACTATAAAGAGCAAAAGCAGAAAATTGAAGCAAACTACGAAGGTATTCAACAGAAAAAATGGAATGGCGCAGTTCGCTCCATTGCTGTAAAAAAGCCAATTGCCAAAGCTTTAGAAGTAGCAAGTAAAGCCTTTGCTCAACAGCAACAAACAAGTGCTTTAACTGCCTTACTCAATGATAGCATTGAGTTTAAAAACAAGCCAAAACGCTATAGTTTCGATAAAAACCCGAAAGTTGTTTTTAAAGATTTTGCCTTTAAACTATGGGTGATAGAAGAGCTAATGTACAAGCAAGAATTACTCAAACCAAAGTTTGATGTGCGGGAGTTTGCCAAAGAATACGACAAAAGGCAAATAGACGTCGAGCACGATGGTTACAACATTATTCCAGAGGTACAGAAGTATTTTAAGCAATTAGATATTCCTCTGGAATTACTCGCCCAAGTGAAAGAACTCGGCATAGATGATGGTATTTTTGGAGGTTCAGATGTTTACAATCAGTTATGGCCTTTCTACGATCCCGGCTGTGGCGATGAGCTTTTACCGATCTCCAACAAAGCAGTGGATGATCTTACCTTGTTACCAAACTTAAAAAAGATTACAGGCTTGGAACTAGCCAACCCCGGAAAAAAACTAGTAAAAACCCTTAAAGAAAAAGGTATTGAACTGGAAGAAGTTGATAAATAGAAATGAAATCAAAATGAATAATCAACTCAAAGAAAGGCTTTTTAAGTTTTTACAAACCTGTGATAACTACAGAGGTAGAAAAATTATTATTAAAGAATCTATTACGACCAATAAAGATAATTACAACAGACATTTCACTTCCTTTTCTGAATTGGAGTTTACATTGCTAAGTTGTAGTGCAAGAATAAGTGGTGGAAGAGCCATGTTTTTAGGTGATAAATTGTCTTATGAAATCGCCATTGATATAACAGTTGATTTAATAGAAATAGATGAGCTCAATTTTGAATTGATCGAAAAATATAGCGAATCGATTTATAGAAAATCTGAACTCAGTTTTGAGTAAACATTAAAAACCCTAAAAAAACAGTGATTTCGAGATATAATAAACTTTACAAAATTCACGTCTGTTAATTATTACACACTTTCGCTACATTTGAATTTTGCAAATCGAATCTCTCTAATGAAAGAAATTAAAGTAACCTCACTCGAAGAATTTTACAAAGAAGCTGTCAACTTCACTGGTAAAGATTTAGAACAAATTCTACCTCCGGGAATCAATAAAGAAATTGGGCACTTTAATATATTCGACATTGCCGAAACCATACAATCAGTAAAGCAAAAGGCAGAGATGCCATACAATCGCAGGGCTTATTATAAAATCAGTTTGATAAGAGGGAAAAACAGGGCAGAATATGCCGATAAGGTAATGCAAGTGCAAAAAAATGCTTTGCTTTTTGCTACTCCCAAAGTACCTTACCATTGGGTTCCTGAAGACGAAAACCAAGCAGGCTGCTTTTGTGTATTCACAGAAGAGTTTATGATAAAGAATAAAAGTGGCGTGGTACTAGATGAGTTACCTATCTTTAAATCAGGCAGTTACCCCATATTTGAGATTAGCGATGAGCTGACAGAAGAGCTAAATCATATCTTCAAAAAAATTAAAAAAGAGATCGCTTCTGACTATGAGTTTAAATATGATATGCTGCGAAATTATGTAGTAGAACTCATCCATTACGGACAAAAACTACAGCCAGTTACTGCTGCTCATGCAAGCCAAAATGCTTCTTCGCGTATCTTATCACTATTTATAGAATTGCTAGAAAGGCAGTTTCCGATAGAATCTCCCGCACAAAAACTAAAACTAAGATCGGCAAAAGAGTATGCGGAGCGCCTTGCCATCCATGTAAACCATCTTAATAAAGTCTTAAAAGAAAGCACTGGCAAAACCACTACAGAGATTATTACCAGTAGAATTGTACAAGAAGCTAAAATACTTCTAAGGCAAACCGACTGGAATATCTCAGAGATTGCTTTTAGCCTAGGCTTCGAAGAAGTTGCCCATTTCTCTAACTTCTTTAAAAAGCAGACTACTTTTACTCCTATAACATTCCGTGCATAGGCCACTTATTTGAATTTTGCAAAGCATGGATTGATGTTCGCAAACAGCTAGGCTAATTTTAGCTCATCTTTGTTGTATCAAATTTTAAAACCAAACAAATTAAAAGATGGCAACAACAGAAAATAAAATAGCTTTAGTAACTGGCGGCAGTCGTGGTTTAGGTAGAGATATGGCAATTAACCTTGCTAAAAAAGGAATTGACGTAGTGTTGACTTACAACAGCAACCAGCAAAAAGCAGAAGAAGTAGTAGCAGAAATTAAAGCTTTAGGGCAAAATGCAGTTGCATTTCAATTGAACACTGGTGATGTAAAAGCTTTCGATGAGTTTATTAGCAATGTAACTACACACTTAAAAGAGAATACTGGCAGCCCCAATTTCGATTTTTTAATTAACAATGCGGGTACTGCACTTTACGCCCCTTTTGCAGAGACAACAGAAGAACAATTAGACGACATTGTGAATATCCACTACAAAGGTGTGTTTTTCTTAACACAAAAAGCTTTGCCTTACATGAATGAAGGCGGTAGAATTATCAATATATCTTCTGGTTTAGCAAGGTTCTCTTTACCGGGTTCTTCGGCTTATGGAGCAATGAAGGGTGCTATTGAAGTACTTACCAGATACCTCGCCAAAGAATTAGGTTCACGCGGAATTGCTGCCAATGTAGTAGCACCAGGAGCAATAGAAACAGATTTTGGCCATGGGCATGTGAGAGATAATAAAGAAACCAATGCTGCGGTAGCTAATATGACGGCTCTTGGTCGTGCTGGTCTACCAGAAGATATTGGAGGTGTGGTAGCATTCTTATGTAGCGAAGAAGCTCGCTGGATAAATGGCCAAAGAATTGAAGTTTCTGGTGGAATGAATTTATAATTATCCACTCAACAAAGATTTACCAGAACGGTTTGGGCACTGCTCGAACCGTTTTTTGTTTTATTACAGTAAAATTCATAATTGACAAATACAGCAAAGTATATCCGCAATCAATGAGATTTAGAAATATCATTCCTACAACAAAAAAAAGTCAATTTTAAGGCAAATCGAGTTATGATTAACAGCCAAAATATGGTATAATTACATCAGTAATCTACAATAACACCTTAGCACTTCATTTACTACCTATCTCTACATTCAATCTAAAAAAGCTTTTTAAGCTATTTTTTGCATTCATAAGTAATCGTATGTTCCAACAGAATGAATTTATTTTTAATCGAGGCCCAGTAGTAATTGCTGGTCAAATCAAAAACTCTGTAAGTGGAGTAGTTATCTTAACCATGCTCGAAGTAGCAGGTAGTACCCAGCACGTTACAAAGCTTGATAATAATGGCAACTTTAAATTTGAGCTTGAAACCTTTAGCGCTCATAATAATTTTATAACCATTGGAAAAGGGATTGAAACTATCTACATCGAACCATTTGATAGTATTTATATAGAAGCCGATGCTACTAATGTAAAAGAATCCATAAAGTACTCTGGAGATAAAGTGAAGTTTAACGAATGCATTAACCTATATAGAATAGCGTTTGGCAAAAATTTAGAAGCAGAAGACTTCTTTGTTAAAAGAGAAACACTTAGTCCTAACGCATTTAAAGAATTCTCTACTGAGTTTTTTAAACAGATGTATTCTAAGATAGATGCTATAATCGATCAAGTAAAACCAGAGTCAACAAAAACGAAAGAATGGTTATATACCCAATTAAAATATCGAAAAGCAAGCGAATTAGTAGAGTATGGGATGAAGTATAAAAATGAATTAGATGCAAATTATTATGATTTTTTAGACGAGTATTTAATCCCAGATAAATACTCAATGGAAAGCTCTAAATATTATAATGGTTTTATTAAAACATATTATATGACATACGAATTAAGTAAGGCTGAAGGATTTAATGAAGCAGTAGGGAAATATAAAAGTAGATCGTACAGTGGAATTGCAGAGATGTTTGGATTTCTAGATAAGAATATCTCCGATAAAACTATCAAGTATTTAGCCATCACAAAATCATTAAGTAGCATCATTCATTCTGATTATACACTGGCTGACTCTTTATTTGATGAATATGCTAAATATGTAAAAGACCCCAACTATCAAAACTTTATTTTAAGTCAAATTGAATCTCAAAAAGCAGCACCTATTCATGCTTCTTCACTAAATGACTTGGTAGAACTAGATCATCTAGGTGATATTTTTAAAGAACTTAGCAAAAACAACAGTAATAAAGTATTGTATATTGATATGTGGGGTACTTGGTGTGGTGGTTGTATTCAAGCGCTACCTTATACAGATAAATTGCTAGAAGAATTTGGGAATGAAAATTTTGAGGTAGCCTATTTCTGTGTGAATTCTAAAAAAGAAGACTGGGAGAAATCACATGAAAAGTATAATCTAAACGGAGCTAATTATTTACTTACAAAAGAGCAATCCAAAAAACTTTCAGAAACATTTAACTTCTATAGTATACCTCGCTATCTCTTAATAGATAAAAATGGAAAAATAGTGGATGCCAATGCCAAGCCACCATATAGCTATGCTTTAAAAGAAGAGATTGTTAAACTAATTAATAATTAAAAATCTATTAGCGTTTTGATTCAACCCCAAAAGGAGGCGTTTTTAAATATCAGCATGAAATACTTGAACATTATTCGCAGGAATAATTTTCACAGGGCTACTATATTCTATTCCACAAATACATTCTTAATGAAGTACCTAGTATAAGAGATATAGCTTTTCAAGGAGTTTTTTATGCTATGATGTTCACTATTGTATTGCACTTCTTTACAGATAAAAAAGAAGAAAATGCTTGATTGAGAAACGTATCTCATTAGAAGTAATTAAGTTTTTATCAGCGCTACCTCACCTGTGTGGTTATTAAATACCATTTGCTGCACGGTAATGCCCATTTTTATATTTTCGTCGCTAAGAATTTTGAGGCATTCGCTAAAATTCAGGTGTTTCTCACTGCTTAGTAACAAGGTTGCTCTATCGAACCTGCTACAAGAAGTACTTTGCAGTATGCTATCGTCAGTTTCGTTGTTTTGCAGCTTTTTATAATCGTTGGTAACTACAATGTAACCTTTGCCCAACTCAGGTGCTCTGGTTGCAAATCGGCTTGGCGTTCTTTCGATTACTGCCATTTCTTCTGGGTTAATTCCAGAAAGTAAGAGCAGACAGTCACTCACTATAATGGTTGATTCTAGCTGCCTTTTTGCCGCCGTAAAAGATTCGGCACTATCTAACACATCTCGCAGTAAAAATGAGATTGGCGTGGCTACTTCGGGTGAATCGTTGCTCAATACCGCATTTAATGTTACCGAAAACTTACCGGGTTTGGTACCGGAAAGTGCTCCTACAAAACCGGCCCAGCCTACAGTCTTATAAACTGTTTTACCACCTCGCTGAAAGTCGAAAATTTTAGAATGGGTAGACAACAAATTGTTTTCGGTATGCCAGTCTAAATTTCTAGCATGCACAACCGTATCTGCATTGTTAAAAGCAAAAGCGGTACAGCCAAAGTAAAACTTGAGCACATCATAATACAAATTGGCAATTAGTATCTGGTCTGCGGAGTATTTAGAAATTGAAGCGATAAAATCAATTTCTTCTAGGTAAGATGTGGGGATTAATTGCTGTTTGTACAAACCGATAATGTCGAAAATGCTTGTTTCACCAGCAAGATCACTCAAATAACATTCGATTAGCTCATCAATCTCAGTGGCATGATTTTTTAAAAAAGCCCATCTTTCGCTAGCAGGTAAATCGAGGTTTACAATATATTCTTTTTCCATATTCAATAGCTGATTAATGTATCAAGAGTTTTATGAAATAAATTTCACAAACCCTTAAACACCCTAAATATGGTTAAAAATAAGCTTTTTTGATAATTTTATAACCTTCTATTTCCTGCTTTTTATAAGTAAAACCTGCGATTAAAGCTTTTAAAAGGCATTTTATTAACCTCAGCTCTTTTTATGTTTATCCATTAAGTTGATGTTATGCATCACACCCAACCACAAAACATTGTAGCTATTGTAATTTGATACATTACTTGTACTTACCAACTGATGCATATAAGTAAAATAGACTGATAGATTTTTAGAAAAACTCATAGATGGTCCCACTATAATTCTATTCTTATCAAACACATTGGTTACCACTTCTTTGCCTGCATTAAGGAAAATCTCGTCTCCGACCTTAAGCGAAAGTCTTTTGCTAGGATTATCCTCAGAAAAATTTACCAAGGGAATTTTAAACATAATTCGGTATCGGAAGCGGAAATTAAAACTGGTTTCATCATCTAACAGCTCTGTTTGATTCACCAACTTACGAAAACGATGCTCTAACCTAAGCCGATGGACTGTTCCTACTTTGCCATAAGCATTTTTAGCACTCACTTCTTGATATGGCCGCAACTCAATTTTATTCATGCACTCAGAATTATAGAAACCCAAATTGGCTACACCTAACACAAATTTTACTTGTGGGTTAAGGTTATAACCGATACCTGTTCTGAGAATATACATGGATTTTGATTGCAGGCGATCTTCTAAAAACAAGCCACCATCTGACAACCAACTCCATCTTTCTGAAAACCTGATATTATTAAAATATTGGAACCACTGCTGATGATAAGTTTCTATAGTTTTAACCTGAGCCAAACTAGAAAAGGTAACAAACAGCAACATAAAAGCTATAGGCAGTTTTATGAAAGCCTGATGTTTCGGTGTATTTTCTGATGGTAAATTGATGAGTGCCATAGTCATAATTTTGGAGCTGAGTTGCATCGATTAACCAAATCGCATCATTATGACGAAAAATAGAATACACCTATTCTTTTATAGATAGTATGGGGTAATTTGAGGTGAGTTAATTCTACTCAAAGATTTTTTAAAGAAATGCCCACCTTTAACAAGCAGGCATTTCCATATTAATAGTATATTCTTTTTCCAAATTTGATAGCTGATTTGATATGGAAAAAGTAACTGTGGAAATAAGATTTTTAAATGATTTATGATGTTAAAATAGCTGTTTAATATCAGGTTTTGAAAACATCACTATCATTAAATCTCATCAAAAATGTTGGTTTTCATCTGGTCCCGGATCGGCGTAAGCAGGGTCTATTGCTCGAATATAAATTTCTCCATTTTTCAGCACCTTCACATCAAGCGGCACTATGGTAGTTCCTCTTTGGTTAATGGTTTGCGCTGTTTCCGATAAATCTTTGCTTTCTACTCCATCTCTATCCACAGGAGGAATATCGCCATTAAAAAATGCTGTACACCACCATTTGCCATCACGTGTTTGGAATGGCGTTCCATGCCCCAAAAAGCGACCTACAAATTTTCTTGGTCCATATTTACCTGTAATTTCATCAGCCACACAATAGTATAAATTGTAAGAGCCTTTGCGCATTTTATCTGTAGACCAAGCGGTTCCAAAAGAAACATACTTGCCCCCTATTTTGCGCATAGTTGCTCCTTCGTGACCGATTCGGGTAATGGTTTCTCCTTGCTTTTGCGGGTTTTGTCTTTCGCTAGCAGGCTCGATATAGTAAGGCTCTGTAGCCAAACCGCTAAAATCGTCTTTAATCTTAGCGATATAGGTATTGCCCCAGAGTGCATACCAAGTGCCATCGTCATCTTTAAACAAAGAAGGATCGTGTTTTTCGTCGAAAGCCTCGCCCATTGGGTGTTTCCAAGGGCCTTTTACTTTAGCTCCTTTTGTAAAAGCCAAACTACTCACCGCTGCCGGGCAATGTACCAAAGCCCATTTGTCTTTTACCCAGTGAATTTCGGGAGCCCAAATCACCTCTTCTTTAATCTCGCTCTTATCTTTTTTGTACTGATAAGAATCTTTTATTGTAAATGGTGTGCCCAGATATTCCCAATCGATTAAGTCTTTGCTTTTCCAAAGCTGAACTTTTGAACCAACAATGCTTCCTTTAAAAAGACCTTTGTTGTAAGGATCAGTTTTTTCTTTAGGGTCACCGGGATTGGGTGTGGTACCAGTTAAATAGTAATAATCATCTGGCCCTAAGATAATGTAAGGGTCTCGTATCCAATGATCTTTAAGAAACAGTGCTTTGTCGTGAGACTTGAGACCTGCTTCAATTTCGGCTCGGGTGTTTACCGAAGCCACGGCTGCAAAAGCAACTTTTGCAGTTTGTTCTTGTGCATACGCTGCCTGTAAACACAAGGCAATAAGCACAGTGAAAATAATTGTTTTCATTTTTCTAGTAAATTAAGCTGTTAAAAATTAGTCTGTTCAGACTGCGATTAAGTTAGCAAAATTTCAAACTTTTTAAAAATGTAGCCACTTTACACCAAATTCGTACAGCTCAATTACTAGCATCAGTTTTTTACTGGTAAACCCAATAAATACAATTTTTTAGACTTGCCTTTTATCACACCTTTTTCCCAAGTATAATCCTCAGAATGAAGCCCTTCTAGCAAAATGTCCATATCTTCTAATGTGTAAGTGCGACTGTTAGAAACAGCTCCATCCCAAGCAATAAAAATGGGCAGAAGTGGAATGAGATAGGTAAAAACGATTTGCTTCCAGTTCATCGGGCGAACCATGGGAGTTATAAACAAAGTAGTAATAATATTTATCGGGATGGGTAACCACCAAAGCCAAACTGGCGGAAAACTATTGTCGCTAATCTCAAACACACATATTGGTTGTCGGGCATCTTTGGCATCTTTTAAAATGCTTTTTGCCAGATCGGGTTTCATATGGTGCATGCTACAAATCATGGTTCTTATACCTTTATACTTTTCGGGCAAGTTCGTAGCATCGATGGGTTCTGTGAGATAGGTAATGTCACTATCTCCTTGGCTGTTTATTTCTGCTGCAACATCTGTATTGGGATACAAATCACTCAAATTCAGGCTCAAATCAGTTACTCCATGTTTCTCTTTCAGAATTTGAACTACCTCTGGCATTGGCCCACCACCGCCAGAACACATATCTATTATTTTAGGCGACTCACTATAGGGCAGTGTTTTGGCAAGTAAATCTGCCAGTTCTTCTGCCGAACCTAAAAGTTTATGAATGGCTACAATGTAGCGGGTCATGAGCATTCTGAGCCAATTGGGGAACCAAGACTGATCTTCAAATTCAAAAAGG
>PBYL01000065.1 GCA_002729595.1 Thalassovita sp.
AGCTGTTAACGATGAGGACTTTACCCTCTCAGACTTTTACTATTACAACTATTCTGATGACGAAAGTAAAACAGGAATTGTATTTACAGACAGACCTGCCTACAGACCGGGACAAGAGTTGTTTTTCCAAGGAATTATAAGAAATAAAAGTGGCTATGAGCTTTCTGTTTTTTCAGATACTGTAACAGTAATTATTGAAAACAGCCAAGGTGAAGAAATCTACAAGAAAGAATTAATTACAGATCATAATGGCTCTTTTAACGATAGTATTTCTATTGGAGAAAATTATGCATTGGGTAATTACAACATCACAGTTTTAACCGATAAGGAAGATCGCTGGAATTACTATTCTCAAGTACAAGGTTCTTTTATAGTAGAAGAATATAAAAAGCCAGAATACGAAGTAAATGTAACACTCGATCAACCACGCTATGTGAGTGGAGATACAGTAAAAGCAAAAGTAAATGCTACTTACTTTTTTGGTGCTCCGGTTAAAAATGCAACTGTTATGTATCGTGTAATGAGAGAGCGCTATTATGTGCCTTGGTATATGCGATATGGCTATTCTTGGTGGTACGAAGACGATGATATTGGTTATTCTAGAAATGCTGAAGAATTATATAGCAAGTCTGGTAAAATAAATGAAGATGGTACTTTCGAAATTGCTGTGCCTACAGACGCAGAAACCAACGAAAACTATCGCTATAGAATTCAAGCTCAAGTTACAGATGCAAGTAGAAGAACCATAAATGGAAATGCCGCAGTATTGGTGACTGCTACTTCATTTACAATCAATGTCAATTCAGAAAAGTTTTATTATAAAACAGATGAGGATGTACTTATTCGAGTAAGTACTGCCGATTTCTCTGAGAATCCGGTATCGAAAGAGTTTGAGTTAGTAGCAAGTACTTATAGATATAGCAGAGATGGAGAGTACGAAGACAATGAAGAAATCTATAAAACCACAGGAAAAACTGATGAAAAAAGCGGAATAGCTACTGTTGAGTTTCCATTAAAAAAGCCAGGCTATTATCAAGTAAAAGTAACATCTACTGATGTGAATGGTAAGTCTACCAGTGAGACTACTTCGGTTTATATATTAGAAGAAGGTAGTTCATCTTATAGCTGGTGGAATAATGAATCTGCCGAAGTACAATTGCTTACAGATAAAAAAGTCTACAATGCAGGCGATACGATCAATGCCATGGTATTGGCTCCTTCTGCTACAGATGCTTTATTTTCTGCGAATGGAGCAGAAACTACATTTAAAGGCATTTATCAGTTCAATGAAAATGGTACCTCTTTTAAAGAATTTACCATACCTGTAGGTAAAGATGTTTATGGCCAAATGGCTATTAGTTTGGCATATGTGGCTAAAGGCAAGCTTTACACAAGAAGTGAGAATGTTACTGTAATTCCAGAAGAGAAATATTTAGATGTAGCCATCAACTTTGATGAGAAGCAATACAAGCCAGCTACAAAAGCAGAGGCAACTATTTTGGTAACCGATAAAAATGGTAAGCCAGTAAAAGATGCCTTAGTTTCTCTAAACACGGCTGACGAAAGCATTTACTTCTTGTATCCAGATAAGACTGAAGATATTAGAAAAGCTTTTTACCCTAATAAAAGAGGGGTATATGTGCAGTTCTATAATAATGCTTATGGAAAAAGTGATAACAGCAACCTGTTATCTTATGATTATCTGATTGATTTAATCAAGTCTGAAAGATTAAAACCAGATAAAGACTTCTTTGTATCAGAAGGAATGCTGTATTATTTGAACCCAGGAGATTTACGAGATGATAGTCACAGGGTGCATGGCTATGTGGTAGACGAAAATGGAAATCTGCTAAGCGGAGTTAAAATAAAATCTGGTAAGCAAACTGTAAAAACCAACGAGTGGGGTTATTACGAAATGTTTAATCCAGAAGATACCATTCTTACTTTTTCATACAAAAAAGCAAAAATCACATTTACAGATATTCACTTTTTCAAGGGTAATAATGATTGGGGTTACAGAGATATTTTGCTCAATACTCGCTTAAATCAAGCAAAAAAGAATGATAATGAAATCTCATTAAATAACCCTAATTATTTCGGGAGAAGAGAACCAATGATGTTTGCAGACTCTGCGGGAGATGGAGATTGGGGAAGTGAAGCCCTAAGTGCTGAAGAAGATGCCGTTATGGAAGTAGCTGCTGCCTCTTCTCAAAAAATTCCGATACAGCGACGTAAGGTAGGTGCTCCAGCAAATGTCGAAGTTACACCAGTAGTAAGAGAAAACTTTAAAGATGCCATTTACTGGAACCCAACAGTAAAAACAGATGAAAATGGCGAGGCTAAAGTAACTATTACTTTACCAGATAATCTTACCACATGGCGAACTACCGCCAAGGTAATTACCAAAGACAGTAAAGTTGGTCAGTCGTTAGCCAAAATAGTGGTTAAAAAAGATTTACTTATCAGAATGGAAACACCTCGTTTCATCCAAACAGGAGATAAGTTATTAATCGCTACCAATGTGCACAATTACCTAAGCAGAAGAAAGAGTATAAGAGTAGTACTTAAAGCAGATGGTTTAGAGGTAAGCGGTACTTCTAAAACCATTACAGTAGCTGCAAATGACGAAGCCAGAGTCGATTGGGAAGTTGATGCAAACTGGCCATTGGATGCGGTAATTACTGCTGAAGCAATCACCAACGAAGAGTCTGACGCGAAGAAAGTAACTGTGCCAGTACAACCAACAGGTTTAGAAATGGTAAAAGGATATTCTTCTGTATTAAATAAAGAAAAGTCAGGTGATATAGAATTGATTATTCCAGAAGATGTAGACTTAAATACAGTAAAGTTAGAGTTAAGTGCAGCGCCATCAGTTGCAGCGGCTTTGCTTTCTTCATTAGATCAGTTAATTGGTTATCCATACGGATGTGTTGAGCAAACAATGAGTCGCTTTTTGCCTACACTGATTGTATCGAATACTTTGCAACAATTAAAAGGAAGTTATACCTCTAATATTTCCGCAGAAGAAATGCAGAAAATGACTGCTCAAGGATTACAGCGATTAAAAGAACTACAACACAACGATGGTGGCTGGGGTTGGTGGGAAAATGATGATACCCATCCATTTATGACAGCCTATGTGGTAAACGGTTTGGCTTTGGCTAAGAAAACTGGTTATGAAGTACCAGATTACATGTTGGAAGAAGGTAAAAATGCCTTGGCTTACTCAATGAAAAATAAAGGCAAAGTAGATACTACCACTTATGCTTATCAGGCAGTGAGTGCAATGCAAGCTGGTTTAGTAGATATATGGAAAGAGCTTGCTGTACCAACAGCAGATTCATTAGATGCTTACCAAGCTGCATTGTGGTTACAAGCTGCACAAATCGCTGGTGATAATGAGGTGGTAAATGATATGTTGCATCAATTAGAAAAAACAGCGGTTAAAGATGGTAACAGATGCCACTGGGGTGCGCAGAAGTTTTACTATAGCTGGCAAGAAGATCAAGTAGAAACTACAGCAAATGCAGTAAAAGCATTGGCTGCTGTAAATCCAGAACATGAACTGATCGCTCCGGCTGTGCAATGGCTTATGCAAAAACGTCGTGGAAATGGCTGGCATAATACCAGACAAACCGCCTTTATTGTGCTTGGTTTGCAAGATGTAATTGCTAGCGAGCTCAAGCCAGATTACGAGTTAGTAATCAATACCAATGGTAAAAAAGTGTTGAGCGAAGAACTAAAATCTGAAGATGTTTTTGAGAAAGCAAAAAGTGTAGAATTGAGAGGAGAGAATTTCTTATCATCTAAGGCAAAGCAAATTACCAATCCTTTAGGTGTGTTACAGCATGGGAAAAATACCATCAACATCAATAAACTTGGTAATGGAACTGCTTATGTAAATGCTACACTTACTTATTTCTTGCAAAAAGAAAGTAAGGAAATCGCTGAGGCTAAAAATGAAAACCTAATAATGACTAGAGAGTATTATGTGCTTTCTAGAGGTTTTGATAAAAACGAAAAAGTGGTTTACAAAAAAGAGAAAATTAAAGAAGGAGCAGTTCCTTCTGGAAGCGATATCTTGGTAAAAGTAAAAATCGAAAGTAATGAGTCGCTAGATTATGTTTTGATAGAAGACCCAATACCAGCAGGTTTTGAGTTTATCAAAGATAAAACTGGGTATAATATCGAAGATGAGAAAGCATATTCAAACGGAAATTATTACAGCTACTATTACCGTTGGATGTATTATGCACATGAAGAATACAGAGATAATCGCTATGCGATTGTGCTAACCAGATTAGGCAAAGGTGAGTATGAGTATTCTTATTTAATGAAAGCGCAAATACCGGGAGTATTTGAGGTAAATCCGGCTGTTGTACAGTTAATGTATTACCCAGAAAAAAGAGCTTTTACCGACTTCGAAAAAATCACGATTTTGAGACCAGAAAAAGAGTAAAAGATTATTGCTATAAAGTAAAAGAGACCTTATGTGAATAAGGTCTCTTTTTTATCAATAAACATCAATTGCTTATTAAAGTCTACTAAGCAATTCTGATTTTTTGCTATCAAACTCTTCTTGCGTTAAAATGCCTTTTTCTTTTAAATCAGCTAATTTCTCGATGTTTTTAAAAATATCTCCATCATCCTTTTTAGAAGGAGTTACTATCTCCTCCATATTTACAGGCTCTTCAACCTTTGTTTCTGTTTCAGTCTGATTTACACCTGAAATTACTGGCAATGTGTTTAGGTAAACTACTCCAAACTGACTAGTAAATGTAAGATCGTAACCTCCACCTTGTTGTTGTGAAACCCCACTAATTTGGTGGCTCAATGTGTCATAAACTATTACATTACCATTTTGCATAATAGCCAACCTTCTTTCTGTTGGGAACACTGCATAGTGAATGTTATTTTGACTACCTGTAGATGATGGTATGCCTAAATCTCCCCACCAATTATTTGAGCTAAAACTAGCACTGCTTTTTACTTCACTTTTAGGGGGAGCTTTGTAAAGCAGTTGCCCATTGTAAAATAGGTTAGATAGTTCAGAACAAAGCCCATCTACTAATGCTTTTAGGCTATAGTTAAACATATCGCCAACCATCGTCATGCCGCCTTGCATCCATTGTCCAGAGCCTCCTAACTCAGGTATGTTAAACTGAGCCATGCTTCCATTGCTTTTTATAATTGCATGTGCTAGCTCAGATACGGCAGCTGTACTTATCTTATATTTTTCGGCAATTGCAGCCAGTTTTTCAGAACTTGCATCTGTGAATTTGGTTTCCATGGTTTATCTTCTATTGGTTTTAATTTATATATAAAGTTAAGAATATCTTTTACAAAAATTGATGATGTTTTAGTGTGAAAATAAAGTAGCTTATTTGCGAAATTTGTTTTTAAATTATCTTTTCTTTTCTTAATTTGACTTAAGAATCCATCTCTACCGCAATTCTTTGGGAAATTCCTATAATCGCATACAAAAACTCCTTAAATTTCCGCACTTTACCGTATTTTACTAACAATAGCAGTACTAATCTGTTCTGGAAGCAGATAAATTATGAAACTAAATTTTTTTGGCACGAATGCACAGTGGACTACTACAAAAGACATTCTTTATACTTTTTGTTATCTCGAATGTATATACCCTAAAAGCGCAACACATATTCACTCAAAAAGCTGCTGACTTTGGGATTGATCTCGATGGAGAAAAAGATGGAGGATTCTCTTTTAACGACCTCAATAATGATGGCTACGTAGACCTGATTGTTAACACTTATCAGGATGATGCTAATCACCGCACAAGAGTATTATTTTTTAATCCGGCAACAAACCAGTTCGAAGATGTAACAGCAAGCCATTGTAAAGGCTGTTTTGCTGAGCAAGAAGGCAGCTCTGTTACAGAAAGATCGCTGATAATCGCCGATTTTAATAATGATGGTTTCTACGACTTTGTACGAAATAATTCTAAAAGACTCGATGTATTTCTTAATAATGGCGAGGCAGCCGGATATACATTTGGTGTAGGTGCAGATCAAAAACCTAACTTCTTTTTATACACCACTGACCTTACAAGTAACAATCCTCCAAATGGTATTCCCGAAGGTATGAATACAGAAGGTATTGGAGTGTTAGATTACGATAATGATGGTTTACTAGATTTATTTATAGAAAACCACAACTGGGGGATGGAAATCTACAGAAATACTGGAGATGCATCTTCTATGTTCGAATATATTTCTCCAGAAATTACCGGGCTACCAGCAGGCCAGCCAGCAACGGTACTCGATAAATATGGTAAGCGAATAAATGGAGATTACTCAGCAATAACTGACTTTAATGATGATGGTTACATTGATATTGTTGCCAGAAAAAGTGATGGTATTGCCTACGATCTAATGCAAAGAGACCCTAATGGAGCTGGTTTTATAAATGGAATTGATTTGCAAGATGCCGATAACGATAACAAAGGCGCCGTTGCTTTTCACGATTTTGATAATGATGGCGATTTTGACTTGGTTTGGACAGAAGCGCAAAGAACTGTGCTTTACGAAAACATAGATGGCAACTTTCAAGAAATTTTGCCTGCACAAACTGGTTTGGATGTTTCTAGCGGGTTTGTGATAGACGGAGTTGCCGCAGGAGATATTGATAACGACGGCGATTTAGATATTTTCTTAACAGATTCAGAAGGAGCGAGCTTCTTATTTATCAACCAATTAACAGAAACAGATGGAGTAGCACCTTTTACTTTTATAAGAGATAATAAAGGTATAAATGTAGGTGCAGATGGCGAAGGTTGTATGTTTGTCGATTTTGATAATGATGGTGACCTTGACCTTTACATCAATATAAAAGATGGTAAAAACCAGTATTGGGAGAACAACCTCAACGATGCTGCTGAGTATCCAGATTATGTAAAAGTAAATGTTTTTGAAAATAGAATTGCTAGTGCTTCATCAAGTAGAGCTGCTTATGAAAGATATGCTTTAGGTGCTACCATAACTATAAAAGATATTTGTGGTGAGTTGATAAGTGGCGTGAGAGAAGTAAATGGTGGTAATGGCCATGGTACGCAAGACCCTTCTAAAGTACATTTTACCTTACCGGGAATTTCTAAAAGACAGTATGTATTGAATGTGAAATATCCGGTTTATAACGGAACTCGAAAAGAAGTAAATATTCTGGTTGAGCCAGGAACAACTTCTGTAGATGTTTACCCAGATACAGAAAGTATTTCTTTCGAAGATTTAGAATTCAATTTATCAGATGATGATTTTACAGTTTTAACTTGTATCGATACACCTACTGTTTTCAATCTATTTGATAATGATACCTTACTTTTCTGCCCAGAAGAAAGCTTGAAATTGATTAAAGATTCAGAATATGCAGATGTTTCTCTAGATGAAGAAGGAAAGCTGACTTATATCTTAACAGATTCAAGTTTTACAGGAACTGACACACTGGCTTATGAATTACAATGTATTTCTTGTGATGAGAAAATAGATACAGCTTATGTGTATGTGACCGTAAGCGATGGAGAAGGTAAATTGGTTTTACAAGATGATATCAGCGGTAAAGACTTTGAGAAGTTCAACACCTGTGCAGATTCAGTATTCACATTTGATGTAGTAGCCAATGATACCATAGAAGATTGCGCACTCACTACATTTGAAATTTTAACTCAGCCGACATACGGTACAGCTAGCATTGATGCAGAAGGAATGGTTACTTTCAGCTTAACAGATGCATCTTATACAGGCACAGATACTTTAAGCTACATGGTGACTTGCGAAAGCTGTTCATCTTTAAGCGATACAGCAACCGTAGTAATTGAGCTAGTTTCAGAAGATGGCAAATTAGTATTGCAAGACGATTCAAGCGAAGATTTTGGTAAGTTCAACACCTGTGTAGATTCAGTTTTCACAATTGATGTAGTAGCCAATGACACTATTGAAGATTGTGCACTTACTACTTTCGAAATCCTGACTCAGCCGACATACGGAACGGCAAGTATCGATTCAGAAGGCATGGTAATATTCAGCTTAACAGATGCGTCTTACACCGGCACAGATACATTAAGCTACATGGTGACCTGCGAAAGTTGCTCATCTTTAAGCGATACAGCGACAGTGGTTATCGAGCTAGTTTCAGAAGATGGTAAACTAGTTTTACAAGATGATTCAAGCGAAGATTTTGGCAAGTTCAATACCTGTGCAGACTCAGTATTCACATTTGATGTAGTAGCCAATGATACAATAGAAGATTGTGCACTCACTACATTTGAAATTCTAACTCAACCAACATACGGCATAGCCAGTATCGATTCAGAAGGAATGGTTACTTTTAGTTTGACAGATGCATCTTATACAGGCACAGATACCTTGAGCTACATGGTCACTTGCGAAAGTTGTTCGTCTTTAAGCGATACAGCAACCGTAGTA
>PBYL01000066.1 GCA_002729595.1 Thalassovita sp.
AAGATTATAAAATTATTGCTGACCCAAGATCGTCTGCGACATTAGCTGACTTGCAAAAACAGTTTGACTTTCTCATTTCTGTAAGAGATAAAGTAACTGAAGCTCACCAGACAATTATAGATATAAGAAAAGCCAAAGAGCAGCTTAATACACTTAGCGAGCGTCTTGCAAGCGATTCAACGATGAAAGACATTACCGATGCAGTTAAAGAAGTGCAAAAGCAGATGTCTAAAATTGAAAATGAGTTGTATCAAACAAAAAATAGAAGTAGACAAGATCCATTAAACTATCCAATTAAGTTAACCAACAAATTGGCTCACTTAAACTCTTTAATGGGAATTGGTGATAATGCTCCTACCGAGCAAGCTGAACAATTTAAGAAAGAGGTTACTCAAAAAATTGACAGCCAAATAAATGATTGGAAATCTATAAAAGAACAAGATATTCCTAAAATCAATGATTTAGTAAAAGAAAAACAAGTTGATGCTATTATTCTCGATACTGAGAAAATGTCTAACTAGATTATTTTAATTCAATTGGAAAGAGCTTACCTTAAAAAGTAAGCTCTTTTTTTATTTCATGTTTTCCTTAAGTAATTCAGAAAAAGCAATTCGACCTTGTTCATTTAAGTGAGTACCATCATCATACAACTGCCAATTACTGCTAATTTCTACATACTCGCTAAAATCATAATATAACACTTGATGAGCTGTAGCAAAATCTGATACTTCACTAAGTTTATCACTTAAAGTCCCTTTGCTTATTTGGTTGTAATACTGAAAATAAGGAGGCGTAAAAAGCACTAATTCTATATTTCTGCCTTTCAACAGATTAATAATTTCATTTAGTTTTTCATAGAATAAGGCTTCGTATTCTTTTCCTTCAATTAATCTCTTATGCTCCTTTAAATTATTTCTGCATATATTTTCCAGTACTTTTGAAGATGTTACCTCTGCATATTTAAAATGCAAATAGCCATTTTCTGAAACAGATTCCATTCGAGGGTCTTTTGCCTGAATATCTTTAGTTCCCAGAATTAATTTTGGCATAAATGCCCAATGATCGTATCGGAGTATTGGAGAAAGTTTTCCTAATAAAAGAAAGTTAAATTTATTCTGTAATGGCTTCCAACTATCAGTATTTACATGCAACCTTATTCGAGGATGAAACTGAGCATGGTAGAAAACCTCAGCATTATTCTGATCCATTAAAAATGGAGAAATTGGAATAAATACTTTCTTTAAGTTTGGGTAATATTGAAGCAAAAACTCTAGCTTATATTTCGTCTCATAAATATCTTCGGCAGCATCCCAAAAATGAATTCCATTTAAACCTAGTGTTAGAAATTCAACTGCACCAGCATGCGAGTTTCCTATCGAAAGAGCTTCTACTTCATTGTCAACTGAATGAAACAGATTCTTTTTCCTCTCTTTTAGCAATGGGTAAACAGGACTAAATGCTTCTGAAACGAAATAAAGCGAAACCCCTATTATAACAATTGGTAAGACAAACTTTATGAAAGACAAAGCATTAGGCTTCATGAAGAAAATCGCTCAATACATTCCCCATCTAAACAAAAATAATGTTGGTACAAATTTGCAGTAAGACATGAGTGAACAGGCAAAACAAATATTAAATCACCAACTTTAATTTCACTCATTAACTCCTTGGGAATCTGCACTATACCATGTTCTTGAGAAAGTGAAGTTATATATGCATTCTCTATAGGCTCACTCCAATCATTATCCTGCATTTTTACAACTCTTCCAAAAACTTTTGTTCCATCTTCTTCTTCTATAAAGTCCTTAGAAAAATGTACTCCACCTCCATGAATTATTACTTGGTTTTTATCTTCATACTTTTCGACTACAGGGCATGCCATGGCTACTGCGACTTGATCTATATTACAAGAACCAATGTTTGCTTGAGTGAGATCATAAAATACGAAATTACCCGGACCAATAGCATCAATTCCTTCAAAATGATCTAACAAACTGCATGAAGGTGTATCTCCAATTTGTATATCGAGCTTTGGATACTTATCGCTGTACTGCTTTCTTAACTTCCAGAAAATTCTTACCGTTTTTGTATGAATTTCTTCTATTTCAGCTTTAGAAGATGCATGGTATGTATGGCCATTGTGCGCATAAAAGCCTCTGAATTTGAGCTGATTTGAAGATTCTGCTATTTGCAATAGCTCATCTATAAAACTGGTATTTTCTGGTGATATACCAGTTCTGTTATAGCCTGTGTCTATTTCTATAAAGAACTGAATTTGAGATGTTAACGACTCTTTAAGTTTATTTAAACTGTCTTTATTTGAGATAAAAACAGTTAATGAGCATCGTTTTGCAAGTTCATTTATTTCTTCAACGGCTCTTGCATTTACAGGAAAAGCAACAATTACTTTTTTCCATCCATGCCCTACAAAATACTTGGCAAGGTTAAGTGATGAAACAGTAATTTCATCAACTCCTAAATCTCTAAACCAATTTCCGATTTTAGCAGATTGGTGTGTCTTAAAATGAGGACGAAAAGCCAAGTTATATTTATTGGCTTTTCTTATCATCATTTGAATATTATTAAAAGCTTTTTGCTTATCTAGTAATAATGTCGGATGGGTAATACCAGAAAGTATTTGCTGAATCATCTCAAAAAATTTATTTCAGCAACAAATATATTCCGATTAGTGAATTCGCCCAAAAACCCTTACTCTCCTATCCATTTTTTCTGTAATCTCTCAATTTCTCCATCATCTAACTGATATAAAATCCACTGATTTAAGAAGTTGAGCCACTTTTCATCTCCGGGAGGCACTGCGAATGCAATTACTTCTTGATTTAAAGGGTGATATGGGTCTACAGCAAATAAATCTGATGTTTGATCTCCAATTACTTTTGCTTCAATATTATCTGTAAGCATTATATCTACTACACCTTTTTGCAATGCTTCTGGAATGTCTCGATTGTTTTCGAAAAACACAATTTCTGCTTTGTAGATAAACTGCTTGGCAAATATTTCATTTGTGCCACCAGTATTAACTCCAATTCTCACTCCAGGCTTATCAGCGACTTTTAAGCTTGTGTACAACTCCTTATCTTCTTTCCTAATTAAGATGGTTTTGCCAGCCTCAAAATATCCGGTTGTCATCCAAGTGAGTAATGTTTGTTTTACTGTTCTGGCTATGCCCGACATTGCTACATCAAAATTTCTATGTAACACATCACTCATTAGTTGCTCTCTAGTTGTTGTTACAAACCTGAGCTCTACCTCCATATCTTCCGCCAATTTTTTAGCCAACTCAATATCAATTCCTTGATAAGATTGACTGTTAGGATCAAAATAAGCAAAGGGTACATAGTCAGCTGTAATTCCAACTTCTATATAACCTCTATCTATAATTTGATTTAAGATTGACTTTACTTTATTAGGTGGGTCTGATGGAGGGCGTAGACCACAAAGTAGTACTGATAGTACTAAAAACACTATGCTGGTTGATAATGGCTTTTGCATAAAAAATGAATCTGTTTGCTAATTAATTATATGTTTAATGCCAGATTAACATATAAATTTTGGCAAACAGATTCATTCTCAATATGACGTCAGGTAAGAAATTCTCTTAATAATTAATAATAAGAAACAGCTTCTCTTAACTGATTATCGTCACGTTGCTTATAATTTTCTAATAAATACTTTTTCCCTGTATTTGGATCAGTAACTAGAAGATCATCACCTTTCCATTCATTTTTAGAATTAGAAACATGTAAACCATCTACATAAAACCAGTATGAACCATCTTTTTGCTTCCAAAAAACATTCGTTCTAGAGAATACTTCTTCGGCAGGTTTAATGTCATTATCACAGTTGAATTTGTAATCTCTAAACAAAAAATGTCTGTTTGAGTCTTTATCAAAAACTAACAGAGAGTTATCAACCCAAGCACTATTTGTACCTTTTACTCTTAAACCTTCTATATAAAACCAATAAGAACCATCTAAACATCTATAAAAAGCGGCACTTGGTGAATAAAGAGGTTCGGCAGCTCTTTCTACTCCATCTATATTATTTCTATAACCTCTCATCATGTAATTGGTCTTTGTACCCGGATCGTAAACAATTACATCATCTTCTACATAAGTACTTTTGGTTCCCGGTGCATGGTTTCCATTAATATAAAGCCAATAATCTCCGTTTTCGGTTTTCCAAGTAGCTTTAAATGATGAATTGTTATAAGCATTATTGTTATTATAGCTTACAACCTTATTATCATTATTTGTATTCGAAGTATTACTGTTGTTATTATAGCTATTGTTTGTATTTGAAGTGATAGTATTATTTTGCTGTGTACTATTTCCTGCAAAATAAAAATCACCAGTTAGTGAAGTAGATTCCCACGGAATTTGTTTTCCACTAGAACCATCTACCACTCTAGCTCTCACTCTTTGGAACATCTGAAGAATTGTAACATCAGGTGAGTGAAGTTCTTGAAGCAAAGCTTCTGTATACAAACCATTAGAACCCGAACCGTCTGATGCTGTACTTCCTGGCGAGGTTGCATAAGCTATTAAAGAACCTGAAGGTGCATTCATAAATGCCAAACCATTACCAGCAGTAGATCTTGACCATGAGCGCTCAAAAGGATTATTTCTACAAGCATCAAGAATTACAATATTTACATCGCTTTGTGCTTCTTCCATAAAACCTAATACTCTGTCTGCTCGAACACAATCGTATTCAACTGCTCTCTCAGTAGTTAAATTAGCTTCTACAGGCACCAGATAATTATTTCCTCTAGACTGGATTCCGTGACCCGCATAATAAAACAATCCTACATCATAGTCTTTCAATTTTAGGCCAAATTCATCCACTTTCCTTTTCATATCAGACAAGGTAGCATTCTCTACTGTAATAACTTCAAAACCAATGTCTTTTAGAGATGAAGCAATAGACCTAGCATCGTTTACAGGATTTGCTAGTGAAGTTGCGTTTTGATAAGCCGCATTGCCAATCACCAAAGCCAATCTTTTTTGATCACTACTAATTTTAAATCCTCTCTGTGAAAAAACAAACTGGCTACTGATAAAACATAAAATAACTGTTTTAATTAAGATCAGTTTTCTCATAGTATGTTTACTCATTAAGTGTAATTTTTCTCGAAAAAAATATTCTCTATTATTAGAAAAGTAAAAACGTTAGTGTATGGTATGAATGAGATTGTATTTTTGCACATAAACCTCACGCTATATGGTTGAGTACTAATTTAACACGTAATTTGATGCTGAAAGAGTTTCAGTTATTTATAGATATTAATAAATTCAAATTAACAAAATCTTCAAAGTATTTACATGCATATTGAGCAACAAATTGTAAAGAATACTAGACTAATTAAAGAAAGTGCTAAAAAACTGGGATTTGATTTTGTTGGGATTTCTAAAGCTGCTTTTTTAGAAGAAGATGCTCCCAAACTTGAAAGCTGGTTAAATAATAATATGCATGGTGAAATGGCTTATTTAGCTAACCATTTCGATAAAAGATTGGATCCTACCAAGTTAGTACCTGGTGCAAAGTCTGTAATTAGCCTCATGTGCAACTACTATCCTTCTGAAAACCTAAACAATAAAACAGGATATAAAATTGCAAAATATGCTTATGGTGAAGATTATCATTTTGTGATAAAAAAGAAGCTCAAGTCTTTAGTAAAGATAATCCATGATGAAATTGGTGAAGTAGAAGGCAGAGTATTCGTAGACTCAGCTCCTGTTATGGAAAGACAATGGGCTGCAAAAAGTGGATTAGGCTGGATAGGTAAAAATAGTTTGCTGTTAAACAAAGGTGCAGGTAGTTTCTTTTTTTTAGCAGAACTTATAATCGACCTAGAATTACAAGAAGATGGCCCAGTAAAAGATTATTGTGGTACGTGCACAAGATGTTTAGATGCATGCCCTACTGATGCCATACCAGCACCGTTTGTAGTTGATGGCAGCAAATGCATCTCTTATTTTACAATTGAGCTAAAAGACGAACTCCCTGCACAATACTCAGACAAATTTAAAGATTGGATTTTCGGCTGTGATATTTGCCAAGATGTTTGCCCTTGGAATAGATTTTCTAAACCTCACCAAACAATTGAGTTTAATCCACATCCAGATTTAAATAAAATGGATAAAGAAAGTTGGCATGACTTAACAGAAGATGTATTTAAAGTTTTATTTAAAAAGTCGGCTGTAAAACGGACGAAGTTTGAAGGGCTTAAGCGAAATATAAAATTTGTAAAAGCTACAAACTAAATAAAAAAGTAAAGCCGGAAATAATCCGGCTTTTTTATTCATTCTCTAAATTACTAAACTAAAGATTTAAATACTCAAATTGAGTTGCTTGCTGAATTTACCAAAACACCTGTCGATAATATCGCTGTATTTCGCATTAAACTTTGAAGTGCACCATTGTTTTAATTCTTTCACCTCGTTAATCATTAGATTCTTTAGCGCTTTTATAAGTTCTTTCTCAAAAAGAACCTTATCAAAGCTTACTTTTGCTAAGATCACTTTAAAGTATTCAAGCATTAGCCATTGATATTTTAAGTTGAACATTCTTTTAAACTTAGGTAGGTAGTGTTAATATAATTATATTTTAGCTAATTTGTACGCAAATTGCGGGTGTTTTATTGGGATTTCCCCATACATTAAAATTTTTTCCATGAATATTACAATTAAAAGTCTATTTTTTTTGGTTTTAATGTCAATTTTTACTAGCAGAACTACACAAGCACAAGAAGTTCAAATAGAAATTGGTAAGACTGAAATTGGCGAAAATGAGACTTTCCAAATAACCATTAAACTCCAAAATGCCAGGTTAAGTAAACATTCACCTTTTCCTGAAATTCCCGGTTTAGTACAACAAGGTACTTCATCGACTAAAACCACAAGTTATGTAAATGGACAGTTAACTTCTTTCGAAAGTGTAACTCAAAATTATAAACCAACTAGAAAGGGCACTTTTGTTTTAGCACCATTTAGTATGGAAATTAATGGCATTGCAGCAAGGTCTCCTGGAGCAACTATAAAAGTGACAGCCTCCTCTGGAAATACTTCACAGAAATCTGATCCATTCTCCAACTTTTGGGGAAATGATAGCAACAATGCAGAGTTCGTAGATGTGCAAGAAGATGCTTTTTTTGCTATTACATCCAACAAAAAAAATGTATACGTGGGCGAAGGTTTTACATTAAGTATTTCATTCTATATCTCTCTAAAAAACAGAGCTAGAATGGAATTTGATAAAATTAGCGACCAATTAGGTGAGATTCTTAAAAAAGTAAAACCACAAAACTGTTGGGAAGAAAACTATGGTATCGATAAAATTAATCCTGAGTATGTTACCATAAATAATAAGCAGTATACCCAGTACCGCATGTATCAAGCAACTTTCTTTCCTTTGAATGCAGAAGACATCAAAATTCCTTCCGCAGGATTAAGAATGATAAAGTATAAGGTGGCTAAAAACCCTTCTTTCTTTGGTAGAAACATGCAAGAAGATTATAAAACTTTTTATTCTAAAGCTGTCAATATAAAGGTGAGAGACCTACCTCCTCACCCATTAAGCGCACAGGTAAATGTGGGGAATTTTAAACTGATTGAGAAGCTCGACAATACCATGATGGAAACTGGAAAAAGTTATAATTACCAATATGCGATTTCTGGTGAAGGAAACATCGCATCCATCAACGAAATTGAAATACCTAAGCAAAGCAATTTTGACTTTTTCCCACCAAGTACCAATACGAATATTAATAGAGGAAGAAATACTATTTCTGGTTCTAAAACTTTTTCTTACCAATTACAACCAAGAGAACCTGGTGAGTTTAACTTAGGCGATTATTTCAATTGGGTTTATTTTAATACTGAAACTGGTAGATACGATACTCTTCGCTCACAATATACAATTCAGGTAAGTGGAGAGAGTAAAAAGAATGCTGAAATTGCTTCTAATAATCCGGGAGGATTTTACGATAAAATTTCTGAAGAGAGCAATAAACTGAGCAGTTTAGGAAATAGAACTTGGCTAAATATCACCTTTAATATAAGCCTACTTTTAGTATTGCTGGTTTCTGCATTTATGGTTTGGAAAAAGCCTAGTTAATATAAAAAGATAAATGCCTCAAAATTATTTGGGGCATTTATCACATATACCTAAAACAAGTAGATTAGATTCTACCTTTTTATAACCATCTGGCAAATTAATATTCTGTATAGGAATCTCTTCAAAACAAACTGTAGCCCCACAAGTATTGCATTTAAAATGAACATGTTCATGTTGGTGATCTTCATCATGGCAAGTTTCTCCACACAAAGCATACTTTACTACATTCCCTTCATCCAGTACTTTATGTAAAATTCCTTTTTCTACAAAACTCTTTAAAGACCTATAAATCGTAACACGATCGCAGTTTTGTTTAAGCGTACATTCTATGTTTTGCTCACTCAAAGCCTGCTCTGCATTTAGAAAAAGATTGAGAATAGTTGTTCTAATATCAGTTTTTCTAAGCTTGTGTTTTTGAAGAAGTTGTTCCGCAGTCATATCCTTTTATTTACTCACAAAAATAATTGTAAATATATAATGAAACTTAAACTCTGCCTGTTCTATTCAAAACATGATGGTTTATTGGTCTCATTAAAATAAAAACATTAACTTTTATTAAATAATTAACTTTTAATTTAAAAAGCTTCTGATTTAAGTTCGAAGTTACAATTAAGAGTAAAATATAATTTTTTAAAAGAATTAAAAAAATTAATTAAAACAGCAGTGTTTTTGCGTTTGATTTAAACATTATTCTGAACATACAAGTAAGTTTTTAGATTCAGATTTTTTTGACTTTTCTATGAATAAAGAAAAAAAATACAACCTACTCTATCTGGACGACGAAGAAAGCAACCTTAGAATTTTTAAAGCTGCTTTTAAACAATACTATAAAATATTTACAGCAAAATCTGGCATGGAAGGCCTAGAGGTCCTCAAAAATGAAGAAATTCATTTGATTATAACTGACCAGAGAATGCCTAAAATGACAGGGGTTGAATTTCTGGAAAGAATCATTCCTGATTATCCAGACCCGGTTAGAATTATCATTACAGGTTTTGCAGATATTGAAGATATTGTAAGAGCTTTAAATAAGTGTGGGATACATAGGTATATTGTAAAACCTTGGAATAGAGAAGAGCTAAAACTTACTATTGATAAGGCGCTAGAGACCTATCAACTCAAAAAAGACAATGCAAATCTGGTTCAGGAGCTGCAAGAAATCAATAATAACTTGGAAGAAAAAATCTCTGAGAGAACATCAGAGTTAATGGAAACCAACAGGTTATTACATGACGCAAAGGAAAAAGCCGAAGAAGCATCTTATGCCAAAGAGCGCTTTCTTTCCACTATGAGCCATGAGATTCGTACACCACTAAATGCAATTATTGGTGTTTCTCATTTATTAAAGCAGTCTCCATTAAATCCAGAGCAACAAGATAATGTTCAAATTCTTGAGTTCTCCGCTAACAACCTTTTATCGCTCATAAACGACATTTTGGATATGTCTAAAATTGAGGCAGGTAAAATTGAGCTGGAATTCATCAACTTCGACTTATTTAATTTACTGAGTGGTGTTTACAAAACTATGCAAACCAAAGCTCAGGATAAAGGCTTGCTATTTGAACTAGAACTTGACGAAAATCTACCAGTAAATATTATTGGTGATCAAGTTAGGCTTGGGCAAATACTCATCAACTTGGTAAGCAATGCTGTTAAGTTTACAGAAAGTGGTTCTGTTACCATTTTCGTAACTGTGCTTAAAGAAACAGACAGCCATGTGATGCTCAAATTTGAGATTAAAGACACAGGCATTGGCATTTCTCCAGAAATGACTGATAAGATCTTTGAAGATTTCTCTCAAGCTAGCAGCGATACTACAAGAAAATATGGAGGTACAGGTCTTGGCCTTGCCATTACTAAAAAGCTGGTTTCTCTACACGATAGCGACATTGTTGTTGAAAGTGTTCCTGGTGAAGGTTCTTCATTTAACTTCGAAATAAACTTTGAGAAAGGCACTCTATTTACAGAAGAAGGTGCAGCAAAAGTGGATAAACCAACTATTCTTGGAGATAAGAATCTGCAAGAAATGCTTATTCTGGTTGTAGAAGACAATAAATTTAATCAGGTAATTGCTAGAAAATTCCTCACAAGTTGGAATGCTGAAGTTGAGTTTGCAAACAACGGTGTAGAAGCACTTGAAAAACTTAAAAACAATAGAGCATATAAGCTAATATTAATGGACATCCAAATGCCAGAAATGGATGGCTATGAAGCTACAAGACAAATTAGAAGCTGGCCTCAACCCTACTATAAAGAGATTCCAATAATAGCTTTATCGGCATCAACTTTATCTGGAGAGAAAGAGAAAGCGATTCAAACTGGAATGAATGATTATGTAATGAAGCCATTCAACCCAGATAATCTTTATAATAAGATTGTAACGCTAAGTAATTCTTCTATAGAATTAGTGAAAGCTCCAACAGAAACTGTTTCTGAAAAATCGGAAGGTAAGAGCATACTGGAATTTACTCGATTTAAAAGAATGGTTGAGAATGATGAATCTTTCTATGCAGAACTTCTCGAGCTTACAGTAGAAGATTACGAAGAGTTTAAGAATGATTTTAAAGATGCTGCAAAAAGTGAGGATCATAAAATCTTAAGCGAAATTTGCCATAAAATAAGACCTAGCTTAATTGTGCTTGGCTTAGACTGGCTCGATAACGAGATTTTCGACTATAGAGAAAGACTTAAAAAAGCTGAAATAAGCGATAGCGAAAAATATAGCAAAATCAATTACTTTGATACAGAACTACGCAAAGTAATTGAAGGTTTACAAGAAGAATTAAATGCTATTTAGTTCTTCGATTCTTGGTGATTGTTTAAGATTTTGTTTCAATGTTTTCGGTAGCATTGTCTATTGGAATCACCCAAAAGTTATTAAAACCTTCACCAAGAATTAAACTTATTTTATTGTAAGCGAGTAATTCCAGAATCGCCAAGAAATTAAATATTACTGCTATTCTTTCTGGAATTTCATCTATTAAAGAGCTAAAAGATATCTTTTCGTTCTTCTTAAGTTTATCAAGAATCACCTCTTTTTGTGTCTCAATTTTATAAGGATAAGGTACTACCTGATGCTTAATTTCCACTGGTTTGTTTTCAAACTTAAACATCACCTTTTGAAATATCTTTAATACCTTATAAAGGTCTATATCTTGTAGTTCCGTTTCAATATCGTTAATGGAACTGAGCTTTTTAATTTCTTTAAGCACATTACCACGTTTCTCTCTGGTAACCATGCCATCTTCCATCTTTTCAAGATCACCTACAACAGATTTATATTTTTTGTATTCTAATAAATGTTGTACAAGATCTTCACGAGGATCAATCTCATTGCCTTCTTCATCTTTCTCCACTCGTGGTAAAAGCATCTTAGCTTTAATTCTCATCAGTGTAGAAGCCACCAAAATAAATTCACTGGCAACTTCCATATTTAACTTTTCTAAATGCCTGATATAAGCGACAAAATCGTTGGTGATTTTTGCTATAGGAATATCATGAATATCCAGTTCATCTCTCCTTATAAAAAAAAGAAGTAGATCAAAGGGGCCTTCAAATAGAGGGATTTTAACTTCAAAAGAATCTGACATACCAGAAAAATTGTAAATAAATTTTAACAGATGTACGAAAATTGCATCAATACGCCCGAAAATTCCGTATCCTTATATGTAAGGTTTAAGTAAAAA
>PBYL01000067.1 GCA_002729595.1 Thalassovita sp.
AACGACATTACCGCAAACTTCCGAAATATGTCTGGTGACCCAATCAGTCTACTGATGCATATTTGGACGCAGTATGCTTCACGGGTGTCAGAGGGTAGTATGTTACCGTGGCCAGAGTGTATTGCCGAAAATGAAAAAGACTACGATACTCGCATATACCGTTTGGTATTAGACCAGCGTCGTAAGTACATTACGAAGATTGCAGCCTGTGGCTACGGGGCACCTTACGTAAACCCATTGGGCGCTGCGTTCAACTTCGACTCGTCCCAACCGTTGATTCAGGATAACCAAGAAATATCTGTCCCGTTTAAATGTAGCGGGTGGATTTACAATGACCCCATTCTGGTTATTGAGTTCAATTCCTTGGTTGCAGAGTTTAACCCTAGTATGTCTAACCGTTTCCGCGATACGCAAATGGTTAAATTACGAGACGAGGAAAAGGACTACTTTAACTTCCGTTCTTACCCACGCATCAGTGAGGATGGTAACATGGAGTTAGAGTGGTGGGTTAACAAGCACCTTTACCTTGAATCAGCCGCTGAACTAAAACAGTTCAGACCAGAACAGTATATTAAATAAGAGGATTCAGTAATGGATAATATCCAAGTTAGTGAATTGCAGGACGACCTTGATAAGTTCCGACGAAATCCCAACGCCGTCCAACGTTCCGTATACAAGCTTCTTGATAAAGCTTCAAAGGGTACACTGAATGTCATTGACCCCACTAACCCCTTTACTCTACTACTAGAGTCCGCAGCGGTTATGGCAGCCGATTCCATCAGTGAGTGTGAAAGTCTAACCCGTCGTACTTATCCTAAACTGGTAAGTACCGAAGATGACTTGTATGGGCATATTTCCGATTTGGAATATGTTGGTGTATGGGGTAGTCCAAGTCGTGACCTCTTCACGTTTGCATTTAACGTGGCGGAGTTACGTAGTCTTGCGAAGACTGTTCCGGGAACTAACAACACTAAGTTAGTTATTCCACGTGAATCCCGTGTCACCGTGGCTGGTGCAAACTTCAGTTTCGTATACCCCATTGAAATTATTTTCTCTGGGGCTGAATCGATTAGCATTCTTTACGATACAAGTGAACAGTCACCGTTCATGGCACTGGAGACTAACGTTATCGACTACCGTCTACACAGACACCAAGGTAGTGAGATGTTAATGTTCCAAGTGCCGGGTTTGCAGTATAGCGTAGAATCGTCCGTAGCCACCGTGTCAAGCGCAAGTGGCTTTAGTACGACTAAGACCATTCGCGATTACTTATATTACTGCAGAGTGTTTCATCGCCACACTGGTGGCGATTGGGAAGAGATGGTTACTACTCACTCTGGTCGCGTATACGACAATGGTATCCCTACGGCCACATTGAAACTGGCCGACGGCACGTTGCGTGTTAAGATTCCTGAGATTTATTTCAACAAGGGATTAATCGGTGCAGAAGTTCGCATTGATGTCTACACCACTAAAGGTAATATCTCGCTGTCGCTCAGCGAGTACCCATATACTGCCGTCCAAAGTAAGTGGATAGATTTAAACAACACGGACAATGGTCGCTACACTGCCCCTCTGTCTCAGATTACCCAAATGGCAATTGCCGGTAGTTCTGTAACTAAGGGTGGTAGTAATGGTCTGTCGTTTGAGGAGTTGCAAGACCGTACGGTTCGTAACTCCACTTACAAACCAGCACCGGTCACTGAATTTGACTTGACCAATACGCTGAAAGACCGTGGTTATGATGTACTGAGCGTGGTGGATAACATAACTGACCGTACATTCCTCGCATCTCGCACTGTACCGGCTCCTGAGCGTGGTTTAAGCTCTAGCCCCATTGGCACTACTGTTGAGTCAATAAAGGTCTGGTCAGAGCTTTTACAGACGTTGTCGACTGCCTACTACGCTAACAAGATTTGGAGCATCATGCCTAACACGTTGTATAAACGAAATGGTGTGGGTATCAGTTTTGTGAGTGACCTTGAGCGGGAAGCGTTGGAGCAGGCAAGTGGCGATGTGCTAATCTCTTTACTGGAACAAGAAAGTTATTTCTTCAGTCCGTACCTTACCGTTTTAGACACTAACGACGATGTCTTTAGTTACAACAACTACTACATCGATAACCCAACGGTGAACAATCGTTACTTCGGTGCAGCTAACAGTAAAGTGGATTATAAAGCTACCTTAAGTGCAATGTCGCTATACCGTACATTCGATGGCTATGAATTAGCAGTAACCGTAAAAGGTTCGGTAGGACATGAAAAACTGCATCCGTCTAAAGTTGGTTTGCAGTTAGCGTTCCGTCCGGGTGGTCAGGAGCAACGTACTTACGTGGAGGGTGTCAACTACGGTCGTGATGTAGACGGTAACTTAATATTCCGTTTCCCCATCAACACGAAGTTTGAAATCCACAAAGGTCACAAACTCTTTGCCACTAACTTCAATGCGGTGATTGATGATACTTTACTCTACCCCATTGAGCCTGATACGGAGTTTGACTTTATCCATTACGTAACTGACGTTGGTTTATCTACCGACAAGCGAGACGACCTACACAACCTTCTGGGTACGCCATTTGCTGCTGAAGACGCAATCGTAATTACGCATGAAACGGCTAACCTACGTTTGTTCGAAAGCATGGATGGATTAATCAACCGTTCACGGGTATCGATTAACGAGCCTAATTACGAAGTGTGGGACCGTGACGTACCAATGCTTTACAGTGAGGACATTTACGAACGTGAGCCCGATTCCGGCTTTATCAAGTTAGTTGAGGTGGATGGGCAGTTTGAAGGTATCTTACTTCACTCTAAAGGTGACCCTGTCATGGATTCGGAAACTGGTGGACCGGTTTACCAATTCCGCCAAGGGGATTACAAGCTGGACGAGCACGGTGAACGTATTCCTGTTGGTGGGAGCAGTGAGACGTACTTCATTGAACAAATTCTGTTTGATGGTCGTTATCGTTACTCTACAGAAACAGGAACTAATGCATACGTTCGTACTGTGGCTGAAAGTATTGTAGATTGGGTACAAACAGACATTGGTGACATCAGTGGTAAGCTTCTGGCTCGTACTGACCTGATGTTCTCACCTAAAGCAAACAGTGGGACCATTACCGTGTACTCAGTACAAGGTGAGCCAAAACAAATCAGTGCTGGCATTAGTGTTCGTGTTGATTTGTACGTTAGCTTTAATGCGTACTCAAACGCTGCAATTCGTAAGAGCCTCAACGCTTCGGTAAAAGAGGTGGTCATTAATGAATTGGCTAAGTCTAAAATCTCAACGGGTTCTATTCACGATAAGCTCCGTAAAGTTGTCAGTGATGACGTGGTGACCATTAAGGTGCACTCGTTCAACGATGACTCTACATTGGATGCATTTGTAGTGGACAACGACTCAGTAGGTTGTAGCCTAGCTAAAGTCTTAGAGCGTCAACCGGATGGTGCCATTGCACTGGTCGATGATTTGGACATTAAATTCATTAGACATACAGACTAAGACGGCATAAGGGGGAGTCCACTAGGACTCCCCTGTCTTATTTCGCTTTGCCGGTCATGCGTCTGATTTTAGCAAACGCTGCTTCGGTAAGTTCATCGGTAATTTTAATACCTTTAAAGAACCCACGCTTCCCTTTGATGGAAACCATAAACATATTCTTGACAAAAGCATTGGCCGCACGAATTAACGTAAGCTGGTTATTTACTGTGTCTCGAACTGCATTGATATCATCTGAGGTCAAGCTAGAGTCAGCCTTGTCGCGACTCTCCATCTGCTCAAGTTTGTCTTGCAAAGTATTGAACTGACTGGTGTAGTTATCAGTTTCTTTGAGTAACTCACGGTCACTCTTATCGAAATTCATATCCGAATGTAACTGATTGATATAACTACGGAGTTTGTTAACCTTATTCCGGTAATGCTGTTTTACCAGTTTAGGGTCAACCTCACGACCTTCTAACTCCCGTACACGTGTGGTTAATCTTTCAAAGGCGTCAGTTGCTTCTGTCAGGTTGCCATATGACACAGAACCTAGGTCAAGTACCTTGGCTTGGTCTTTCAAGAAATCCCCAGCAATTGCTGCTATTTCCTTTCCTGCTTCTACACTGATAGCATCCAAGTCTTTATGTAGACGATAGAATGCATCCCCGCCTTCAATCTTACCATGGGCTTCAATGAAGCGTCTGGTTGATTTCCACATAACCGTATAGAGCCTGCGAATGTAATCGTTGATGTCCTTGTACATGTCGACGTTAGCATTGGCAATGGATTTAAACTCAAACTCGTTGAGCTTTTTCTTGTCAATAACTTCGTCTACCGTTTCATCAAGAACTTCCCGGTCCGCATCTTCTATCTTTTCAGGTTTGTCACTTTTCTCAAGCTTGTCCAGTGTATCGATTGCGGTAGCGTTGGCACCATCGCCTTTACCGCCACCTACCAACCATTCAATTGGTTTAACCAATAACTTCAAGACGCCAAAGATAAGCGAGAACATGAGGCCGAATAGTTTCTCTAGTCCGCTCGCAATACCTTCCCAGAACCCTTCAATGGCAACAGACATCTTAGTGGTTGTAGGGAATAACGTAAACTCGTTAGGGTTTATTGATTCACACGACGGCACATTCCGAAGAATGGCCATCGCATTTTCACGGTCTATTGCATTGTGTTCTTTAACCATTTGCATGGCGCTGAACATGTCCGACTGTGCATCAATAAGTAATGCGGCTTCTTGAGAGACTTCAGCTTCTAAGCTTTCGAGTTCTTCAAGAAATTCCAACATTACTGTACCCCAATTACCATAGCGGCGAAATCGATGTCGTCACGGTGCTCTGGATATACCGCATTCAGAGAAGCGATGACACCTTGCAGTGGATGATGAACCAAGTCATAGCGACCTTTCCATACATCGTAAACACACTTCACAACTTCATCCACGTTACAAACGATGTGCTCGTTGATAGCCCCGATGAATACATTGGCATCGGCCAATTGGAAGTTGGTAAAGTACAGACGAGGGTTACCTTCAATAGGAGATGAAGGGATGGGTAGTTGTGCTGCAACCAGGGCCCCGACAATACGGTTTTTAATGGCTTCGCGTTTTTCCAACGGAATGTGTTGTTCATCCATCATATTACGCATCATGCGCAGACGCGCTACTAATTCTTTAATTTTATCAGACATTAGCCTGCTCCTAAATTTTTAAACTTCGCGGCAGTTACAAACATGTCGTTGGTTAACAACTTTTCAATTTGCTGTTGAGCGTCTTTCTGTCTCAACTGTTTGCGCGTGGTTGGTGACAAAACTTCCCATACCAGTTGTGCAATACCGGTACGCTGGGTCATGGTAGACATGATAGCCTCAATGGCTTCAACGTCATCAGTTAGTGCCTGACGAGTGTCATCGTCTAACTTGCGGTCTTTTAGTTGTTCAACTAAGTCACGCTTGATGCGTTCGATGCGGTCACGAGGTAAGTCATACGTTGACTCATGAGGGTTGTTACTCATAATGAGAATACCCATAAGCCAAGTAGCCGGTCCACCAAAAGTGATTGCGGTAAAGAAGCCTACTGCTTTAAGCATTTCTACACTGTAGAAGACAGCAGCATTGCGATAGACTGGGTCACGATTGTAACGCTGGAGTTTATCCAATGCAGTAACCAAGGCCATACCACCGCCATGACGAGTAGCGAATTGGTCAGACAGGAACTCAAAGCCTGTGGCATCGTACATGCTAGCGCCGCTTTCAGAAACAGACTTTTGAATTTCAGCCTGTAACATCACAGTAGCCACGCCTTCTTTGCTATTCATGGTCAGCAGCTTTTGCTTTTCTTCAAACGTTACGTCACGAAGTTTGGAATAGGCATCTACTATCTCAACCTTGTCTACCTTACGGTCAGGGCTGAAAAGCGCAGTCACAGCAGTGTTGATTGCGTAGTTAGTAGTAACCGTGGTTCCCAACATCTCGAAATAAGAGAACAGGTGTCCTACTTCATGCATGATGACGGCAGCCAGTTCTTCATCCGACATTTTATCGGTGACGAACATATTTTCGGCAATAGTGATAGTACATTCGACTTTACGGAAGTCGCCGTGCACCTTTCCTTCTTCAAGGTCAACCCAACCTTTAATGATGTCGGAACCTTTAGACAATAGTTTCAGAGCGTCCTCATCACTAAAGTCATTCTTGAACTTACCCAACAAAGGATGGTTCTTATCTAACTGGGGCACCCCAACGAATGCGCACCAATTAATAGGTGTTAGTTTCAAGTTAACGTTTAGCTGCGTCGCTTTCTCAATCAGGTCCGCGATACCCGACTTAGTCAGAGTAGATGCGTTCACTGAACCTTTACGGAGTTCATTGATTTTACCTACCAGACCTAAAAACAACACATCCTTACGTTGTACCTTGATAGCCTCTAATCCGAGACCGCCAGTACGTAGTTTCATTTTAGGATAACTCCTTGCAAGGTTAGTGTTAATGCAATTGCATAACATAGGAAAGCTTTCTTAACTAGTCGTCATAAAACCCCTGTCTGTAGGACAGGGTGTGTTAGTTACTAACTTATATTATTTTATTCTTAAGGCATACGATTCCCTTTCCTAGGTAATTATACTCCGTATAAATTACTAGTCACCGGTCTACACCTAAACAAATACCAATCCATGTAAAAATTAATTCCCAGCAAATTCTAATCTTCTAAAAAATACTGACCGCCATCTTGATATAGACTACCATAAAGAATTTTTTAAATGGGACATGTAAATGAGCAAATTACCTAAAGGCGTTAAAGGCTACGAATGTAAGCACGCTTTCTACACCGAAGCATCTGACCGCTCAGGTGATGACCTAATATTAGTAAAACGTAACGTCCACAAAGAAGACGGTACAGTAATCCCAGAAGTAAACTTTGTTGAAAACTACGAGCGTGAGTTCTGGGTAGTAAACGAAGCACATCGAACGTATGAAGAAAAGAAAGCTTGGGAAGACATGTTTAAGTGTCGCCGTTACAAGTGTCGCCAGACTGAACTGACTAACCGCGTACTTCGAGCATTGGGGCGTAACCCTAGTGGATGGACACAACAATCAATCGCTTTCCGTTCGCCATATGTCTACGGTGCAGATATCAGTACCAGCGCACTTATCAAACGTGCTTACATGGATAACTTCCCTGAACTGACTCGTGAGTCTACTGTGGGGGTAATGGATATCGAGACTGACGTTGTTAATGGCGACGGCAGTACAATCATCTCAGCATCGTTCACGTACCAAAACAACATCTACATTGCTTACACTGAAGACTTTGCAGGTAAGCTATCTGATTACGCCAAGAAGTTACAGGACAAATACGAATACTACATTGGTGGTATTGCAGATGACCTAGATGCTTTACTGGCGGGTGATACGCTAAACGGTAAGCGTCGTCAGGTATTGGAGCGGGCAGCAGCGACATTGCGTGAGCGCTCTAAGGTACAAATCAATTCTAAGCTCGTGGCGAGTCCTGCGTTGGTTACCGACTACGTCTTCCGTGCAGCCCACGAACACAAGCCAGACTTCGTTGCCTTCTGGAACATGAACTTCGATTTACCCAAAATGATTGCTTCTCTTGAGAATGCTAACATTGACCCGAAAGATGTATTCTGTGAGCCAACCTTACCTGAACGTTACAAGAAGTTTAAGTATGTTCCCGGTAAAGCCATTAAGCAGATTGCTGGTGGACGGACAATGTCAAAACACCCTGCTGACCTATGGCATAAAGTCTACGCGCCGTCGTCCTTCTACCTCATCGACGCCATGTGTGTCTTTAAACAGGTAAGGGTAACTGAAGGTAACCGTAATAGTTATTCGTTAGATGCAATCCTGACGGACGAGTTGAATCTTGGTAAGTTGAAGTTTAAAGAAGCTGACCACTTAACCGGGCTAGACTGGCACGTCTACATGCAGACTAACCACAAAATTGAATACCTCATCTATAACATCTTCGACTGTATGTCGATTGAAATCTTGGATGATAAGAATAAAGATTTGGCCCTTACGGTCCCAACTCTTTGTCAGCATTCGGACTATTACAACTTTACCAGTACACCGCGTCGTCTGTGCGATGACATGCACTTCTATCTGAAGAAACACAAGAAGGTTATCTCTACTACCTCTGACGATATGGCGGAGAGCTTGGATAAACACGTTGTAGGCTCGAACGATTGGATTGTAACACTACCCAGTCATTTGGTTGACGACAACGGTTTACAGTTGTTAGAAGAAGCACCGCACATTCGCTCAATGTTACGTGTACACGTAGCTGACTTAGACGTAGCGTCCAGTTATCCTAACACAGGTTCGTTCATGAACATGAGTATGGAAACAACGGTTCGTGAGTTAGTTGGGGTGGGGGATATCAGTGAGTACGATAAACGTATGTCTGGTCTGAACCTAACGGCAGCGCGTACTAATGCAGTAGAATGCTCTGGTACATTCTTTGGCTTTCCATCAATGGACAAGGTATTAACTGAGTTCCGACGTCAGCGCGAAGCTGGCGAATTGGATTAAAGCAAAAAAAAAATAAG
>PBYL01000068.1 GCA_002729595.1 Thalassovita sp.
ACGAATGCATTCACAAAAAGAATTATTGGTATTTCATGGAGAGCTCCAAAAAGGAGATTTGCTAGCAAAGTTCAGGGAATTGTTTAATAGAAAAGGTATCCAAGTAGGTATTGAAATATTAAATAATGGAGAAATATCATTTGAGCAGAAAATAGCTATTTTGTTTAGGGATGTATTTTCAGACTTATCAACAATTATCTATTGGGATGATTTTGAACAGAATTTAGAAAGAGCAGGAGATGAACATGTAGTAAAGGCTGAATTTATAGAGTTAGTAAAATCAGTACTCAGTTGTTTTCATTGGACAGAAGGAGAGAGTAATGTAGTAATTACTAGTAGGTATCCATTTACATTAGAAGTGAGTGGTAAAGATTTGGGTAGAGAGCATTTATTACATTTACCCTTAATGTCCTTTACAGGAGCCAGTTTAGAGAAGAAAAAAAAAGGGTTGATAAGTATTGATAAAAGTCCAAATGCTGCTTTGTATATGGAAGCAGGGAAGGGAAATCCAAGACTGTTAGAATGGTTAGAAAAAATAGCAGAAAAAGAAAGTGGACAAGAGTTAAGTATTTTGCAAGAGTTGGTGACTAGTAAACAAGAAGAATACTTGATAGCCTCCAAGATAGCAGAGCAATTAGCAAGAACAGAAGGAGAAGATTTTTTAGTCTTTTTGCAGCAAGCAGCAGTTTATAGAGAAGTAGTACCATTAAGTGCTTATGGAAGTTTAGGAGCTACAAGTTTAGTAGAAAAGGCAGTAAACTTAACGTTAATGGAAGCAGAGATAAGACCAGGAGAAGAAGCTGTATATTGGGTAACTCCAATCATAAGAGTACAAGAATGGAATAAATTAGAAGAAGCGGAACAAATTGATACCCACCGAAAAGCCTATCGATGGTATGATGAGTATTTAACAAAGTTAGAAGAAGACAAGCAACCTATTCATCACACATTATGGAAAGAAGCAGTGCATCATGCTTTAGCAAGTAACGAACTGTTAGGGGCATGTAAATATGGGACAAGGTATGCAAAATTCTTAGGAGATAATTTATTATACCATGAACAGTTAGCCTATATGGTAGATATAGCAAATCACTTTGAGGATTTAGACAACTGGAAAGAGGAAGTAATCGCAACAAAAAATGAGTATTTAGCTATTTTTCTCAATAACCTCGGTGAAGCTTATCGAGTCTTAGGGAAAGCGAAAAAAGCGGTTGAGTACTATGAGCAATCCCTAGCGATAGATCTTTCAGTGTATGGAGACAAGCACCCGAATGTTGCAATTCGTTACAATAACCTCGGTAGTTCCTATCAGGACTTAGGCGATTTGGAAAAAGCGGTTGAGTACTATGAGCAATCCCTAGCAATAGACTTGTCAGTGTATGGAGACAAACACCCGAATGTGGCTTTGAGAAAATGGAATTTAGGAAATGTATATATTGATTTAATAGACATTCCTGATTACTTATTTACAGCTAAAACTTATCTTCAAGAAGCTTATCAAACTTATTTGAATGTTTTAGGAGAAGAACACCCAAGTACCAAGAATTGTAAGAGTTGGGTAGATCATGTTGAGCATTTAATTAAAGAAAGTAAAAAATGAATTTACATTTTTTTGTGAAATTATATCTCTGTAACCACTACTATATCCAAATACTCCCAAAGTAGTAGAAAAATCCTCCTAAAGAAGTATTGAATACCACCTGTTTCATGGCAATTATTGCATCATGAGATGGTCATTATTTATAAGTAGCATTATCATTATATATATTGTTTGGTACCTACTTAATTTTTTAAAAGACCTGCTTTTTACAACTAGTAAAGAAAGGGTAAGAGATGATACAGCTCATTATGATATAGACCTGTTAGACGAAGATGAAACGCAAACAGTGGATGTACATAATGAGTCCGACATTTTTCTTCCAAGCTCTGAGTCTAAAAGTTTGCAGCCAGAGGAAAAGGAAAGTAGCAAACCAGATGTAAAGAATAGTGAAATCACTTTAAACGATCCACCAGAAAGTGAAGGAATTCCTATAGCCGATTTTTTAAAAAGGGCTAAGGCAAATGCCGAAAGTGCATCTAATAACATTCAATACACTTAATTTTTTTAACTCCATTAATCATGAAACAAATTAAATCTAAACTAACTGCTTCGCTTATACTACTAGTAGTAGCCATGCAGAAAGTAGTAGCCCAAGGAGCGGCAGGTATTGAGGCTGCATCATCAGAACTAAAAACCTACATAGACCCTGTTGCCAATATGATATTGATTATAGGTGCAGTGGTTGGTTTAATTGGTGGTGTAAGGGTTTATATCAAGTGGAACTCTGGTGATCAGGATGTGCAGAAATCAATTATGGGCTGGTTTGGATCATGTCTCTTTCTGGTAGTAGTTGGTATTGTAATTAAAGCATTTTTTGGTGTGTGATGTTGGAAGAGGGAAGAGCATTTAATTTGTACAAGGGGCTGCAAAAGCCTCTTGTTTTCAAATCGTTTAAAGGTAAGTTTATCTATTGGGGAATAGGCTCAATACTTTTTGGCCTCATCCTAACCATGTTGGCAGCTTCCATCTTAAACCTTTGGTATGGCATACTCACTTGCACTATTGTAATGGGTGGAGGTTTAGTGTACACAGGCATTATGCAAAAGAAAGGGCTGCATGCCAAGCGAAAAGATGTTGGAATTTTTATTGTACCCAACCACTACTACAGACATGTTAAAAAAAGAACAATTTAAGTCACCCTACATTGGCATCGATACTGTAAAATATAGCACAGTATATACGAAAAACGGCGATTATTCAGTAATCATCAATTGTATGAATCCGATACTCCAATATGCGGCTGATATGGAAGCTTATTATAATTTCCATTCAATCTATAGCAATATTATTAAAATATTGGGAGCAGGTTTTACCATTCAAAAGCAAGATATAATTACCAAGCAGCAATTTGTGGCTAAGCCATCAGATGATTTTTTGTCTAATAAATACAATGAGAATTTTACTGGAAGAGAGTTCAATCACATTACCACGAACTTGATCATCACCAAGAATGTAAAACGCTCATCTTTTTACAAGTTCAATTACCATGAGTTTGAGACATTCAACCTCAATGTTGAAAAGGTGTTTGATATTCTCAGTGCGAATCATCTACAACCTAAAGTACTGGATGAAAAAGAATTAAAAAACTACATCAAACGAATGATCTCGTTCAACTTTGTAGATGCAAAATTCTCTTTCAATAACATTAGGGGAACAGAAAAAGAAATTTACTTTGGAGATAGTGTGGTTAAGAGCGTAAGCTTAGTGGATGTAGATGAAGTGAACTTGCCAACTTCAGCCAAACCTTATAAAAATGTAAATGATCTAGGTTTTTCTTTTCCGGTGGATTTAATGGGCTTTTTGCACGATGTTCCAGACTTTGAAACGATTGTTTACAATCAGGTAGTTTCGATTCCAGACCAACAGGGTGAGTTGAGTAAACTGAATAGAAAGAAACAAAGGCATGAGTCTATGCCAGATCCGGCTAATGATGTTTCAGTAGCAGACATTTCTGGTTTAATGGCAGATGTTGCCAAGAACGGGCAATTATTGGTTTATTCTCATTTCAATATTGCTGTGAAATGTCATCCCGAAAATACGAATACCATTACCAATTTTATTGAAAGCGCTTTGTTTAATGCAGGTGTTACACCTTCTAAAAATGCATACAATCAGCTAGAGTTATTTAGAACTTGTTTGCCTGGTAACACCAGTGAGCTAAAAGTGTATGATAAGTATCTTACTACCAGCGATGCGGCAATATGTTTTTTTTTTAAAGAGAGGCTGTTGACCGATGAGAAATCAAAGTTTCAGATATTCTTCTCAGATCGACAAGGCATTCCAGTGGCAGTTGATACTTCAGATTTGCCAGTTCAAACTAATCGAATCAACAATCGGAATAAGTTTGTATTAGGGCCATCTGGTAGTGGAAAAAGTTTTTTTATGAATCATCTGGTTAGGCAGTACTTTCTACATAATATGGATGTGGTTTTGGTAGATACTGGGCACAGTTATTCAGGTTTATGTGCTTATTATGGTGGTAAGTACATCACCTATGAAGAAGACAATCCAATCACGATGAATCCTTTTCGTATTTCAATTAAAGAATACAATGAGGAGAAACGGGAATTTGTAAAAAGCTTAATCGGATTGATCTGGAAAGGAGCAGAAGCTAACCTGAATCAAATAGAAGATACTATCTTATCTACAGTTGTTGAGAGTTATTTCACTGAGTTTTTTAGTCAAACTAACCCAGATTCAAGTCAGTTGTGTTTTAATAATTTCTATGATTATTCTGTTATCAAGATCAATGAAATTATAGATAAAGAAGGAGTCAAATTTGATCTAAAAGAATACAGTTTTGTACTCAAGCGTTTTTATAAAGGAGGCCAGTTTGATACTATTTTAAATGATGATGTGGACGCTAGTTTGTTTGATGAGAGTTTGATTGTATTCGAAATAGATGCCATTAAAGAGCACAAGGTTTTATTCCCTATTACCACAATTATCATAATGGACGTGTTTCTGCAAAAGATGAGGCATAAGAAAAATAGGAAGGCTTTAATTATAGAAGAAGCTTGGAAGGCAATTGCATCACCTATGATGGCAGGATACATTCTTTACCTGTACAAAACAGTGAGAAAGTTTTGGGGAGAAACCACCGTAGTTACACAAGAGTTGGATGATATTATTTCTAATCCGATAGTGAAAGACAGCATTATCAATAATTCAGATACAATTTGTTTACTAGATCAAACCAAGTTTAAAGACAACTATACCCAAGTTTCCAAGCTACTTTCTTTAAATGAGATTGAACGAAAGAAAATATTCACAATCAACAACCTGAATAATAAGCAGGGCAGAGGAAGATTTAAAGAAGTGTATATAAAGCGTGGTGCAACTGGTGAGGTGTATGGTGTAGAAGTTTCGATGTATGAGTATCTCACTTTTACAACTGAGCGAAAAGAGAAAGAAGCAGTACAAAGCTATGTAAAAGAAAAAGGTGGCTTTATGCAAGGCTTAGAGAGTTTCGTGAATGACTTAAAGCAATCAAAATTGAGCTTATCAGACTTTGTGGACGAAGTCAATTCCAGATTTTTAATCGCATAATAATATTACCATGAAAAAGACTATTTTATTAAGCCTCTTGGCTATGCTATTAGCTATTGGGCTTAGAGCACAATCAGCAATTGTGTGGGATCCTTTTGTGATGAGTCAATTAGTGACACAACATAAAGCACAGCAAGCTGAACTCAAAAAGATTAAAAAGAACGAAGGGCAAATTTTTGCTGCTCAGACTTACATTTCTGGGAAAATGGCAGAGATAAAAGAGATCGAAGAGAAAATGCATACACGATTAAAAAATGTTACTGCTGTTGTTAAGGATGCCAAAGACATTGTGTATGCTACAAAAATCTCTAAAGACATTGGCAAGTATCAAGAAGAGATGATCAACTATGCCAGAGATAATCCAGCTTTATTGGCTGTTGCCTACAATGCAGAAAAAGCACTGGTTGATAGAACTGCTGATCTGTTCACTTATGTATATACGAATGCACTTATTGGTGGTGAAATTAACTTATTGGATAATAAGCAAAGGCAAGAAATTATTGAGCATGTGGTAAATGAACTAAGAATTATGAGGGGTTTAGCTTATGGAGTGAGTAGAAAAATGAGAATGGCTTCTAGGACTGGTGTACTTGAATACCTCAATCCTTTTCACCTAAAATATCCCGATCAAGATTTAGCTATAGTGAATGATATTCTAAATGACTTGTAAGATGGATCGACTTATAAAACTCACTTTCATTTTGTTGTTTTTTGCTTATCAAACACATGCTCAAGGTTATGTAACAATGGTGGTAGATTATAGACTGGGTGCGGCAATTGCCACGAACAATGTAGCTACTATGTCAGCTCTAAAACCTATGAGAGAGGATACAGATGACATTAAAGAATACCAACAAAACATTGCCATCAAAACAGGAATCATTCATGAGGTTAAGGATCGAATGTATCAGAGCAAATTCAATGTAGCTGAAGAGGTAAAGAGTGGGCAAAATGTGATTAGTGCAGCTAAGTTGGTGAAAGACATTGGTGACTATCAATTACAAATGGTCAATTATTCCAAAGAGAATCCAGCGCTTTTGGTAGTTGCCTACAAAGCTCAATCAGCCCTAATAGACCGAACTGCAAACTTGATGACTTACATCTACCAAAATGCTTTGAAAGGTGGAGATGAAAATCTAATCAGTAGTAAGCAAAGACTGGAATTAATCCGACATGTGATTAAAGAGCTAAGAGTAATTAGGGGAATAGCTTATGGTGTGAATAGACGAATGAGGTTTGCCGCAAGAGTAGGAGTTGTAAAAGCAGTGAATCCTTTTGGTATTGCTTACCCAAACAGAGATGTGCAAATTATTAAAGACATTCTTAACGATTTTTAACTATGAAGAAGGCCTTAATAACATTGCTGACATTGTGTTTGACTATTATTCAATTTGTTTATAGTCAGGTGCAAGTCCAAGATAAGAACACGAGGTATCAGGTAGAAAGAGAGGTAATTACTCGTTGGGGAAAGTTTAAACCCAAGTGGTATTATATTTTGCTCCATAACAAATACAGAAAAGGAGAAGACAGAAGGAATATTTTACAGCTTTATCCCACTATGCTTTATTTGGAAAAAAATAGAATTAAAGCAGAGAATCAACTAGAAAACACTACTGAAGTGAGTGAATATAAAATAGCTGAGCAAGCGAACATCATTGCAGAAAAACATTACCACTTACACTTTAAAGCCATATTCGATAGGCTTACAAAACGCTATAATACTTTACTATTTCAAGGATATGATTTAGGAGTAAGTACTTTGGATAGACAGCAATTTATAGATGAAAAGCTGATGTTAGATAATTATCTGGAAGCTGTAAGAAGTGAAAACATTGAACCAGGTGAAAGCCAAGAAGCCATGACACAGATTCAGAAAGATTACGAAACCTTAATAGCTGTAATGCATAAAACGAACAACCTCTACAAAACAAAAAATAAATTCACCACAATAGATATAGAATAATGTGAAGTAGTCACGATGAAATCTGACAGTTTGGTTAAATTAAAGTGCGAACTTTTTTATAAT
>PBYL01000069.1 GCA_002729595.1 Thalassovita sp.
CAGAATACTTCCTAAATATATTTCTTATTTTGCTACCTGATTAGATAAATTTCGATGAGAAACTTTATAAATGTAGCATGGTTGGCTATAGTTCGTAACAGACAATCGCCAACAACAATAAAATTTAAATAAGGTTGGCGATTGTTTGTAGCACTTAAATGCTATTTGCTATTTAACATCAAATATAGAGATAATAATTAGGTTGGCGATATTTTGTAGCAGCTTATAATATGCAACATTGCGCCATTCTGCTACAAATAGATATTATAACACTTTATTGAACACACTTATACTGTAATAGGTTGGCGATATTTTGTAGCAAACGAGCTTATTTTATAATCGTGAATACGCAAATAAGGTGGTTGTCTCATATATGTAGCAAGGTTGACCGTTTTGTGTAGCATCATTGGCGATAGTAGGTAGCAAAGTTGGCTACAAAAGGTAACAAAGTTGGCGATAGTTTGTAAATAGAAAGTGTTATATATATTTGATTATCAGTTATTTATGTAGTAAATTTACACCCATATATTTTAAATAATTTAAGAAACATAAATAATTTAAAACAGCATTTTCATTTTCTATTCTAAAAATAAAAAGCTGTAAAAGTTCACAGAAATATATATCTGATTTTATATGTATTCAATTTGAATACATAGTAAAAACTTATATGTTTGACCCCATTAAAAGAAATATCCTCATCATTAAATTTTTTATATGAAAGTCATTGCAGTTGTTAATCACAAAGGTGGAGTTGGCAAAACAACAAGCGTACATAATCTCTCAAAAGCGCTTGCTATTTTTGGTAAAAAAGTGTTGATGGTTGACAACGATCCTCAGGCAAATCTTACAGTTTCTTGTGGAGTAAAAGATATTGAGAGTTCAATATACGACACCATGTGTGAGAATAAATCTTTGCCAGTTGTACCAATAGCCGAGCGACTAGATTTAGTACCCGCCGAGCTTTCGTATATGAATGCCGAGCAAAAATTACAAGCTGAGATAAATGGTTATTTCAGAATGAAAAAGGCATTGAAAAAAGAAGCCAAAGATTACGATTATGTGTTGATTGACTGCCCGCCGAGTTTGGGTATTTTAACCTTAAATGCTTTGATAGCAGCCAACAGTATTTTAGTGGTGGTTGAGTCGGCTTTCCTTTCTGTTAAAGGTTTACAAACCATTATTGATGTTGTAAAAGATGTACAGGAAGAATTGAATCCTGATTTAGAAACTGAGGGTTTGCTACTTACAAAATTGAACCATACTGTGTTGAGAAGGGAGATGGCAGAAACTGTGAGAAATGTATATCCTAATAAAGTTTTTGATACGGTAATTAGACAAAATGTAGCGTTGGAAGAAGCCAGTGCTGCAGGTTCAGATATTTTTGAATATGATTCAAACAGTAACGGAGCTACAGATTACATGCAATTGTGCAAGGAGATTTTGCATGAGATTTAATTGATTTTGAAAAATTACTGAGCGCAAAATATTGCCGAAAGAATTTAAAAGGAAGAAGATAAAATGGCCAAGAAGAAATTTTTAAATAAAACCGGAATTTCGGATATCATCCAAAAAGCCAAAGAGCAGGAGAAGAGCAACGATGCTCAGATAAAAGACAACATCGTAATTCTGGATGAACTGGAAAAACTTATTTTCCCTTTGTCTGATGAAGAGTTCCAACAATTAGAAGAAAACATTCTGGCTGAAGGTTGCCGCGAGCCACTGGTTTTATGGAAAAGTGAAGAAGATAAGTTTGTGTTGGTAGATGGACACAACCGCTACAAAATCTGCAAAAAGAATTCTGTTGATTTTAAAATTCTGGTAAAGGATTTTGCAGATATGGAAGCTGCCAAAGATTGGATGATTAATAACCAATTAGGTAGACGAAATGTAACGGAAGAGACCAAGTCGTGGTTAAGAGGTTTGCAGTATAAAAGGGAAAAGAAAAAGCAAGGCTGGCAATCTGGCATTGCTACAAAAACAGAAGAAACTGCTACCGAAACCGCCAACCCTAAACGAACAGTGCAGATACTTGCAGAGCAACATAATGTTTCGAGTAGCACCATTCAGCGCGACGAAAAATTTGTGGATGCAGTAGATGCCTTAGTCGGTGATGATGCTGATCTCAAAAAGAAAATCTTGAATAAGGAAATTAAGATTCCTAAAACACAACTAATAAAACTTGCCGAAGCAGATAGTGCAGGAGTGGCTAAAATTGGAAAGGCTCTCAAAAAAGGAAGCTCTTGGAAAGATGCTGTTGGAGGTGAAAAGGCCACAAGTAACAGCAACACAGAAGATAGCAAAGTGCTCAAATTGAAGAGCAGTATTTTTAGCAGTGTAGAAAAAGCAATTAGTGAAAAAGACGAAAAAGCACTGGCTCAATCCATCAAAAGTTTAGAGCAACTTCGCAAAGTGTTGTTCAGTAAATAATTTGCTATCAAAAATCTTTAAAGGAGATTGGTTCTGAAGTTGAGAGCTAATCTTCTTTTTGTTTGAAACTGTATAGCTAATTAGCCTTTTTAAGCTTTATTAACTTTTTTAATGAGTTAGGTTGCGATTTACAGCTGAAATAGCTTAAATCTGCTAATTCTTTCTAAGTACCAGGAGTCAAATCCTAAACAAATTCTCTTAAAATCCTGTCTGATTGAGAAATTCATTTAATTTAGTGTTATGGAACTTGTAAAAATATATCAGGGAAATTTGGTGGATGCTAGGGAACTGTGGATTTCTCTGGAAAGTAGAAGAAGATTTGCCGACTGGATAAAACAGCGCATAGATGAATGCGACCTGATAAAAGACAAGGATTATTTTACATTTCACAAAATTGTGAAACGTTCCAAAACCAATGAGTTTCACCTCACCATATCTGCAGCCAAAGAGGTGGCGCTTATGGAACGCAACAGCAAAGGTAAGCAAATAAGAAGATACTTTATCAAATGTGAAGAAACATTGGTAAAGCTTGCCAAAAACAAGCGTTTCGCTGCTTTTATGGAATTAGAAACCACCAAGCAAAAGTTTAAATATACTTTACTCGAAAGGGGTGTTGACGAGCAAAACTATATCGAAATAGACGAAGCTGGCAAGCAAGTGCTCATGAATGGCAAAGCGATAGAAGATGAGTTATTGGAAACTGTATTGATGAAAGCCCGTGACTTGGCGACTCAAATGACCCACTACCACACAGTAGAAAAAGATTTTGACCAAACAGAAGAAATCAAATCTTCCAACGAAGATAACCACGCTGCTGTAAGAGAAGCCCTTCTCGAAAAGGGAATAATTCCAGAAAATTTACCCGCCAAAGAAAACATCAAAAACCTGCAGAGTGATTCTGCAGAAGAACAGAAAGGCTTGGAGGAGTGATATTGATTGAATTATAAAAATTACGATTTTAAAGAGTTAATAGTAAACTGATTTGAACAGAAGAGAAGAAATAATTTTAGCATCAACTAAGGTAATTGGAAATGAAGGAATCAAGTCTTTTACTATAAAAAAACTTGCCATGAATTTGCCTTTAACAGAAGGTGCAATCTATAGGCACTTTAAAAGTAAAGAAGAAATATTATTAGCAATTTTTGATCATTTTAGTTTTATAATAGAAAAAAAGATTACAACTGTTTTATTAGATGAAAACTTAAATCCCAGAGAAAATATTTTTGAATTCTTTAATTCTCTTAAGCAAATTTTTAAGGAAAATCCGGAATTAATTTATCTTTTCTTTTCTGAAGGTACTTTTATCGATATACCTGCACTCACAACCAAAACTTTGCAGATGATGGATACAAAAATCAAAATAATTAGTGATTTACTGATCAAAGGACAGAAAACTGGTGATATCAATTTTGAAATTCCTGTTCAAGAGTTTGCCAAAATGATTCTTGGATATTTCCGCCTATCTGTAATGAAGATAAAATTGAAAGGAGAATCTGATAATATTGAAATCCGTTTAGGAGAATTTTTTAATGCATTAAAAAAAATCATCTAAAAATTTTGCAGAAATAGTAAGTAAACGTTTACTTACATAAATATTTAAAAACTAAAAATGATGTATCAAAGAAAAATATTCATACTTGATCAGCTCATCAAGACCGGACTTATAATAGGAGGGAGTATCACTTTAATAATTGGTATTGCCCATTTTTTTATGCCCTCTATTGCTTTTTCAGAAGTGGTGACAGAAAATCTGCCTAAAGAATTACAAGATCATTTTGTGTATTTGGCAATTTATATGTTGGGTACTTTTCTATGTGCATTAGGACTTATAAGTTTTTATTTAGTAAGAATTTCTAAGCAGCAAAGTATTATTTTTCCTACTTTAATTTTGTTTTTTGTATGGGTTTCGCGAATCGTATTTGAGATATTTTATCCTGTAAAAATAGTTTTATTTGGGGTTGATAATCCCACAACCTCAATTCTTATTGTAGCTTCTATTGTATTGATAAGTTACGGATTGGTTTTTTTTTCAATCAAATTGAAGCGATCGAATGCTTGAGGAGTTATAGCCATGATTTATGAAAATGATATTTGATCCCAAAAAAGGATTAAAAATTGTATTTAAATAAAATTAGTTCTATAATTGTAGAACAAGTTACAAGACAATAGAACAATGAAGTTATCAGCAGCAGAAGAAAGCCTAATGGAATTGATCTGGGAAAATGGGCAAGTTTTTATGAAAGACTTACTTGATCAATATCCTGAACCTAAGCCAGCAAAAACCACAGTAGCAACTTTGCTCAAGCGCTTGCAGGAAAAAGAGTTTGTTGGATACACTTTGTATGGAAACTCTCGACAGTACTATCCACTAGTAAAAAAAGAAGATTACTTCTCTAAGCATTTGGGTAAGTTGATCAAAAACTACTTTGGTAACTCAGCCTTAAAGTTTGCCTCTTTTTTCACCCAATCTCAAAAACTGACCTATGAGGAGTTGGAAGCTTTAAAGAAAATGGTTGATGAAGAGATGAAAAAATCAAAAAAATGATTGCCTACTACATCAATGTATTACTTGTTTCGAGCATCTTTATTGGTATTTATCATGCATTTCTCCAAAAAGAAAAGATGCACCAGTTCAACAGATTTTATCTGTTATTAAGCCTAATTGCTTCTTTGGTAATTCCACTCGTAGAGTTTGAAATACAGGCTACAGACTTTGCTCAAGTTGAAGTTATCGACATTCCATATCCCACATATACTGCTGAAAATGTTGAAGTAATCCAAAAGGATGATACAAAAAGCCTAGAAATTGAATTGCTTTCCATAGGCTTAGCTTTATACATTTTGTTTTCAGTCTTTTTACTCATTCAGTTCATTGTATCTCAAATGATCATGCTTAACAAAATGAGAGGAACAGAACAGAAAAAATATCAAAATGCAAAACTCATTTTAACAAAGCATAGCCAAACTCCATTTACCTACCTCAAATACATATTTGTAAATAAACAGGATTACGAAGATGGGTTAATAGCAGCACAGATTATCGATCATGAGTTGGCTCATGCCAGACAAAAACATACGCTAGATATCTTATTGGTAGAATTGCTGCTTACATGCTGTTGGGTTAATCCTATCTTTTATTTGTTTAGGGCTGCAATTCGCCTAAATCATGAGTTTTTAGCAGATGATGAAGTGATAAAAAAACACGCTAATACTATCGATTATAAAAAACTGATAGTCCAATACATCGCTAGTGAAAACAAGCCACTTTTTGCAGAAAGGCTATCCAGTCCATTCAATTTTTTAAAAACAAAAACTCGATTAAATATGATTGGCAAAAAAAGATTTCCCAAGAGAATTTTACTCAAGCAGCTTTTTATCATTCCAGTATTGGTTTTGGTAACATGGATTTTTAGTAAGAAAACAGTGGGGCAGGAGACAAGCAGTGAAACGAACTACGAATTGGTTGAAGTTACTTCAACTTCGAAAACCAACCAACCAGATACAGAAGCGGAACTACAAAAGGCTTACGACAAAACCATTGAACCTTATTTTATTGTCGGTGAAAATGGTAAAAAGCGAATTAAGGCTATCTATGGTTTAAATATGGATAAACCTGCTGAAAAAGAGATGGTAGACATTTTTTTAAAGATGAGTGAAGAACAGCAGAATAGACAAGAAGCTATGATTGTATTACGCAAAGCAATGGAAAAAAAAGTGCCAACCAAAGAAGAGTTTGCAACGTGGGATGATCCTAAAATGTACGGTGTATGGATTGATGGTGTAAGAGTGAATAATGTTGTATTAGAAAATTACTCTTCTACAGATTTCGCTCATTTTTATAAGAGCAAATTAGCTGTAAACGCCAAAAATTATGGAAAGCATGTATATCAGTTAAATCTAACTTCTAATAAAAAATATGAAGAGGATAAAAAAAGAATAGAAGGGAAAAAGATATACTGGTTATTACCTAGAATGAATGTAATAAGATAGTTTTTACTCTAAGCAACAATAACAAAAAGACATTGCAATTGATAATTATCAGGTGCAATGCCTTTTTATTTATATTTAGTCGTACATGGCCATGGCCCTAAAAATCTTTAAATGCCCATTGCCTTCTCTTCTCCAAATGCGGAGATCTTTACCCGTATTGATGCCAGAATAATCTCCACTTTTTACAATGGCTGTATGGCTAGCATATTCAATCACAAATTCTCCAAGGTCGTCAATTTGATCATTTCTAATATCTAACTTTTCGAAAATGGGCATTTCAGCAGTGTGTTTTTCTAGAAAATCATCCAAGTCTTTTCGCCCTTTGTAGATAGGATTGAAGCTGTAAATAAACATGCCCTCATCAGAATAGAATTGTGCCCAAAGCTTGCTATCGTGTTTGATAATAGCTTCTTCCATGAGTTTGTTTAAAGCAGCTAATTCAAAACTGATTGGGTCATTTATGGGCACATGTGCTTGTAAAGCCACATTTGTAGCAGGTATTTCATTAAATTTTAATTGCTCAGAGATTTCTATTGCATGATTGTAATTCCAAGCTTCGGTAATGAGTGAGAGTTTACCGTCTTCAGCTTTTGACCAAAACTGTTCGTATTTTCCTACTAAATCGTAAGTGTTGCTATTGCTTTTCAATTTGATCTTCATGGTAAAATTGCCTAGTTCAACCACTCTTTTTCCCAAATCAAGTATTTCAATTTTTTCTCTGTTGTATTCTTCCAACTCAAACCTTTCGGCAAAAGCCTTAAAGTAAGCTTGTGCATCTTCTCCGCTAAAAATAGTTTTCTGGAATTCTGGCATTAAGCGAACATCTTCATCATAGTAACTGCTTAATAATTCAGGCTTATTTTCTAACATGCTTTTGATGTAGACTGATCTGAAATTATCTAAAAATGCGATGGTTTGCTTATCTGCTTGTAAATCACTTGGAGAATATCGCGGAAACTTCTGGAAAGAAAAAAGCACAAAGAGCAATAGGGTAATAGAAACAGTTTTCATTTGG
>PBYL01000070.1 GCA_002729595.1 Thalassovita sp.
AATTCGGTAACCAAGACCCATCGAGAAACTCAAAATTTCTAACACAACACCTGCTTGTATAAAGTAACCAGATTCTGAACCAGCAATGCCATATTCAACAAAAGTGTTACTCCAACTTAAAGCAGCGAGAAATACTCCCAGATAAAGAAAGAAAGTACCAATTGTGAAATGCTTCATCAGCAGACTTCCTTTTTTGTAGATAAATACAAGCGTAAAGAAGTTGAATATGCTTTCTATACCAAATAGAATTTCTGAATGCTCAAACGGAAAGTGATTAGTTTGTTTGGTATAAATGATGATAAGACCGTAGAACATAAATACGACTTTTACTGCCATCCAAAAAAGTATTCCTTTGTCCCATTTGGGTAAAAATTTTCTGGTTTGCAGGAAGTGCCTCAAAAACTGAAAGTAGAAAACCGTAACCAAAGAAGAGGCAGCAAAACCTGTATAAAAAGGTAGTTCCGGATAACTGAAAAATATGTTGTGCAGATTGAAATCAAAATAATTATAAAACAGAATGGAAAGCGAAAACAGGTATAAAGCATAATATACATAGGTTCTATCTCTCACAGAGATAAAGATAGAAAGGTTGTATAAAAGCATTATCCAGATAATTCCTTGAAAAAAGCCTTGTGATAAGTTTCGCTGATAGATAAACTGATGCCATTCCTCAGGGCTTTTTAGTGCAATGTTGAAGTAACTGTACATGTTAGGCACCGTTTCGAGTCGGATGTAAAATGTAAAGTCCTCCTTTGCTGAGGGAATCAGTATTTTAACCTTATTACCTCTTTCTGTTTGTACATCTCTATCTGGTACATTTACTAATAAACCGGTTCGCTTTAGCTCAAAACTACCTTTATCAGTTTCTGTGTAGACATCGAGTGTTTTGCCTGTACCCAAGATTAAAAACCATTCGCTATCGTATTGCAACTTGTTTTTTAAAGTTACTTTTGCCCAGTAGCAACCTTTATCATCTAAAGCTCTGTAGTAATCTTCTCGATAAGGAATATTCTGGTAGGTTTCAAAGTTGGATACAAAATCGTTAGCTGCAACCTGCTGAATGTTATACTCACACAGTGAATCGTAGAAATAATCTATGTATTCGGTGATGTAAAAAGTGCCATCTTTCTGCTCTAGCACAAATGTATCTGCTGGATGCACTTTTGCCTGATGGTAAAAGTCTTGCGCCGACAAATACTGTGAGTTTAAAAAAATGTAAAAAATGAGAAAGATGTATTTCAGCATAGTTTATAAGAAAAAGCCTGCCAGACCGAATTCGATTTTATATTGAGAAATTCAGTTTGATTTTCAGTTAGTTACGCCCGAATTTTTTAATATTGAAATTTATATGTCTACTTATTTGTATCTAAAATAAAATAAATAGCTAATTGATTGCTAATTTTATTTTTGTAGTAAGCTTTTTTAAGTTTCTACGCAATTATATCTTACAAAGGGGGTAAACTAAAAAGCCGGCATTTGTGTCGTGTTATGTAAATGGATTTAATATTTTTATAAGTCGAGAGGCTTATAACTTTATTACTTAAAACCTTTTCTTATGTCAACCATTTGGTATTTTGAAAATGTAAACCTCTATAGTGTTCTTTGCCCGCATAAAATAAAGCGCTTTAGCAAGCAGCATTCGTTCAAGAAGTTTAGCAAAGGAGATTTTGTATATTTTAAAGAAGAATATAGCCGTCATATTTACTTGGTGAGCGAAGGCAAAGTAAAAATTACTACCTATACAGAAGATGGCGAGGAGATGATTAAGGCAATTCTAACCAAAGGAGAAATTTTTGGTGAGATGGCTTTATTGGGAGAGAAAAAGAGAAAAGACTTTGCACAAAGTGTATCTGCTAATACTTGTATTTGCCCAATGGAAGTAGAGCAGATGTACGATCTTATGCGCGAAAACCAACAGTTTGGTTTGGCAATACATAAAATTATCGGTTTAAGAATACGAAAGCTAGAAAGAAGACTTGAGCTTTTATTCTTTAAAGATGTAAAGACAAGGTTGCTAGATTTTATTAAAGAACTCGCAGACGAACAACCCGGTAGCCAAAAAGCTGAGCAAATAGAAATTCCACTAGTATATACCCATAAAGACATTGCCGATTTAATTGGTTCTCGTAGAGCAACTGTTACTACGATGCTTAACGAACTAAAAGAAGGCGGTTTCATCGATTATACAAGAAAGTCTATTCACATATTAGATAAATCTTTCTTAACAGAAGGTGCTCAAGTTTCTTGATTTAGATTGATCATCTCAGTGATTACTTGCTAATAAGTGTAACATTTTGTTACATTTAAATATGGAAAAGATCGATGGAAATATACTGATCATAGATGATGACCCGGATGTGTTGCATACAGCCAAGATCATTTTTAAAAGAAGATTTAAGCTGGTAAAAACTGAAGAAGACCCTAAGCTCATTCCAGTTTTGTTAGAGTCTTATAAGTTTGATGTAATTCTGTTGGATATGAACTATACCAATGGAGCCAAGAGTGGGGCAGAAGGGTTAAAATGGTTAAAGCAAGTTCACGAGATTTCTCCATTAAGTAGTGTAGTCGTAATAACAGCTTATGCTGATATTAATCTGGCAGTACAAGCCATGAAAGTAGGCGCAGTAGATTTTGCAGTAAAACCCTGGGATAATGAGAAGTTACTAGCAACTGTAATGTCTGCTTATAAGCTGAGCCAGAGCCAAAAAGAAGTTTCTGATTTACGAAAAAAGCAGCGAGCCTTCCATCAAACAATTGCCTCAAACCGAAACATGATAGGCGAGTCACCAGCCTTTAAAAAGGTTTTGGAGACAGTTGAGAAAGTGGCAGATACCGATGCCAGTGTTTTGATATTGGGAGAGAATGGAACAGGAAAAGAGTTAGTTGCGCATGCTTTACACCAACTATCTGCAAGGCATGGCGAAGCGTTTGTAAAGGTTGATTTGGGAGCAATACCTGCATCTTTATTTGAGTCTGAATTATTTGGCCATAACAAAGGGGCTTTTACCGATGCTAGAACAGATAGAGAAGGTCGCTTCGAAATTGCAGATAAGGGCACACTTTTCCTCGATGAGATTGCCAATCTTTCTTTACCCTTACAAGCAAAATTGCTTTCTGTTTTGCAGAATAGAGAGATATTTAGAGTTGGCTCAAGCACAGCTATTCCCATAGATGTTCGACTTATTTGTGCTACCAATGTTTCTTTAGAAGATCTTCACACAGAGAATAAGTTTAGGCAAGATTTACTTTACAGGTTAAATACGGTAGAAATTATGATTCCACCACTCAGAGAAAGAAAAGAGGATATTCCTTTACTTATCAATCATTTCTTTGAGATACATAAAAACAAATACCGCAAACCGGAGCTTGAAATCAATCAGGCTGCAATGAAGCGACTGATGAACTACAACTGGCCGGGAAACATCCGTGAATTACAACATGCTATTGAAAGGGCAGTGATCATGGCAGATACCGATCAGTTACAAATCAGCGATTTCATTTTAAAAGAAAATCAAGGAAAAGGTAAAGACGACTCTAGCAACCTAAATATGGAAGAAGTTGAGAAAAAAGCACTCATTACTTCCATTCAGAAACATCACGGAAACTTGAGTAAAGTTGCCAATGAGCTTGGTTTGAGTCGTCCTACGATTTACAGAAAAATGAAGAAGTATGGAATCTAGTTTTCAATAAATTCTACTACCTTCTCAATTACTTCTCTGTCTTTTATAATCTTGTAATGGCCTTTGCCTTCGGTTACCAGATATTCAATATGTGGATTAGCCGCAAATATATTTTTGCTGTATTCGAAAGGTAAAACATTGTCTGTTTTATCGTGCACAAGCATGGTTTTATTTACTCTGGCAGTATTGAGTCTGTTGGCAATTACATAGTTTTCAATAGACCTGTTGGTTATTTGCTCTACCAACACCTCAAAATGATTTTGAACTGGTTTAGGAATGTGCAAAAGGTTATAAAAGTTATTAAAAATATCTTGCAACTTGTTAGGCGAGGTTACCATAATTAGTTTTTCTATGGCAATACTGTTATCTGGTTCAGAGAGCAAAGTACTTGTAGCACCACTACCAAAAGAGTGAGTAATTATGTGGTCTACTTTTCCTGTTTCGTTAATAATGGCTTCGATTACCTTCCCAAAGTCAATCATATTGGTCATTTTACCTTCAGAGTTACCATGAGCAGGGCCATCAAATGCCAATACCTGATAGCCCATTTCTAACAATGGAGGCACAAAATTTTGCAAATGAGCAGCTTTAGATTCCCAACCGTGTACCAGTAAAACTTTGGGGCCAGTTTTTCCCCATGCATAACATTGTATTTTGCGATTGCGATGGCTTATCGTAAACAGACGCGCTTCATCCATAATAACAGATGGCTTTTTCTTACTTTTAATCTTCCTTGGCGAGGCAAATAGCTTAAATGCAATCTTGGCAGATGTTCTTGGAGCGAGTGGACCTAAACCTTTAAATCCGGTTCTAATCAAATGAAAATAAAAGGGTACTTTATCTTCAGAAGATACTGGAACCTTTGATTTACGTAATGATTTTACTGATGAGGTAATTTTATTACTGCTCATAATTAATTGAATTGTGTTTAGTAAGAAAAAATATACTGGTCGGTATAAAATTGGTTAAAAATTTTTTACTTCATTAATTCATCCACTACAATCTTTCTATATCTCTTCATAATTGTATGGATCGGTTCAATGCTTTTATAAACTTTAGAGAGCATTACAGCACCTTCAATCATTCCAATAAAAAGAATAGCATACTCGTCTGCTTTTACATCTTCTTTAATTTGCCCATATTTTTTACCTTTTTCGATAATGCTAATCATGGAATGTTTCCAGTTGTCTAGTGCTGCTACTACTTTTTCGTTGAGTTTTGGATGTGTGTCGTCGGCTTCTATAGCAGTGTTGAGTATGGCACAACCGGCAGGCAAGCGGTGGTTTTTAATGCCCTCGTAATAGTATTCTTCAAATACCAATAGTTTGTCAATAGCATTATCTCTTGCTTTAATTTCTTTTCTTAGCGCCGAGTTAATTATTTCTACATTGTATTCGAAAGCAGCTAGTTCTATTTCTTCTTTGTTGTTAAAGTTTCCATAAAAGCTGCCTTTGGTAATATGTATCGATTTGGTAATTTCTGGGATAGAAGTAGCCGCATATCCTTTTTTATTAAAAAGAGAGGCTGCTTGCTCTATAATGGCCTGTTTCGTTTGTTCGGCTTTTCCCATAAAACAAAAATATACCGACCAGTATAAAAAAGCAATTATTTTTTGAGAAGTTTTTTGAATTTATCATAAATTTTAGGTGTAATACAATTAGAGGTTAGTCTAAAATCAATATGATTATTAAAAAAGCTCAGGCAAATGATGCCGACAAGCTAAGCGAAATAGCATTTCAATCTAAAGCTTATTGGGGTTATAGCGAGCAATTTATGGAAAGCTGTAGAGCTGAGTTAACTTCCACATCACAAGAGCTTTTGAGAGCTATCTCTTATGTAGCTTTTAGAGAGGAGACAATAGTTGGATTTTATCTCTTAAAGCATCTAAATGAAAATAGTATTGAATTGGAACAGATGTTTGTTTTGCCTAAATTTATAAATCTTGGAATAGGCAAAGCTTTATTTAAACATGCAGTAGCAACTGCTCAAAAGAACGGTTACAACGAAATACAAATACAGGCCGATCCCTATGCACAACAGTTTTATGAAAAAATGGGAGCTACTATAAAAGGCTTTACTCCATCACAAAGCATTAAAAATAGAATGTTACCACAAATGAGCTTTCTGCTTAAATAGGTAGGTAAAAAAGGTTTATGTTATTGAGATTCATTTTAAATTTTAAAAATAATTGTTGCAACATTTAAATTTTTGAAAAATTTTTACTGACTTTGCAATATGATGCGTAAATGGATATCTTATAGCTTTATCATTCTGGCTACAGTCATCCTGATTGGGCATTCTCTCGTACCCCATATTCACAGGAGCTTCGATGAGTTAACCGTAATTTCCAAAACACGGAAGATAGAATCTTCTGTTGGATTTTTAGGTCGCTTTTTCGCACTCGATACTGGTGAAAGGCACCTAGAGAATTACCAGCAAATCATCCCTGTTGATGTTCAAATAGCATCTGAGGATGATGCTGAGGCAAGTAATGTTCATTTTTCAATTGTTGAAAATTACCTTGCTGTTGCTGAGTTTATTCTTATTGGTTCAGAACACACCCAGTCAGATCTCCATTGGTATGAACTCTCAAACGTAATTCATACCTCAAGTCTCATTTCCGATAGTCCGCTACGCGCTCCCCCGTACTGCTAACAGATTTTTCCCCATTCAGCATTTATCACGATTAGGCAGGTAATCTACAGATTATCACACATCTGCTTGTATCTGGTATTTGCTACACATTAAAGTTTACTACAACCAACATATTTAAATCTGTTTCAATAATGATTGATAAAATCATTAAGTTTTCAGTACATAACAAACTGATCATCTTAATATTCACGCTGTTTATTGCTATTGCTGGCTTATACAGTTTATCTCAACTAACCATAGATGCAGTACCCGATATTACAACCAATCAGGTACAAGTTGTAACCGTTTCTCCGTCTCTAGCTCCTCAAGAAATTGAGCAGTTTATTACCTATCCGGTAGAGATTACCATGTCTAACCTGCAAAAGGTAGAGGAGATTCGCTCGATTTCTCGCTATGGATTATCAGTAGTAACCATTGTTTTTGAAGAAGGCTACGACATTATGCGAGCCCGACAATTGGTTAGTGAGCAATTACAAGTAGTTTCTGGTGAAATTCCATCAGAACTAGGGCAACCCGAATTAATGCCGATCACCACAGGTTTGGGCGAAATTTATCAGTATACGGTAGATGTTGAACCCGGCTATGAAGACCAATACGATGCTACAGAATTGCGTAGCATACAAGACTGGATTGTAAAAAGACAGTTAGCAGGTGTACAAGGTATTGTAGAAATAAGCAGCTTCGGAGGCTTTGTAAAACAATACGAAGTGGCAATCGATCCTGAAAAGCTAAGAGCTAATGATGTAACCATTAACGAAGTTGCAGATGCATTAAGCATGAACAATGCAAACTCTGGTGGTAGCTACATTCAAAAAGGGCCTTATGCTTTTTATATCCGTTCCGAAGGTTTAGTAACAGCACTGGAAGACATCGAGAAAATTGTTGTTAAAAACAATGGCAATGTGCCTTTACTAGTAAGAGATATTGCTACTGTGCAATTTGGCGAAACACCTCGCTTTGGCGCAATGACTAAAGACGGAAAAGGTGAAGTTGTCGGAGGTATCACACTAATGTTGAAAGGTGGTAATGCAACCGAAGTAATTAAAAATGTAAAAGAAAGATTAGCACAAGTAGAAAGATCTTTACCGGAAGGTATTGCCATTAAGCCTTATCTAGATAGAGCAACTTTTGTTGACCGAGTAATCAAAACCGTAAGAAACAACCTAGTAGAAGGTGGTTTAATCGTGATTTTTGTTTTGGTTATTTTGTTAGGTAATGTAAGAGCAGGTTTAGTCGTAGCGTCTGTTATTCCTTTAGCAATGCTATTTGCACTTACCTTAATGCATATGTTTGGTGTATCTGCCAACCTGATGAGTTTAGGAGCAATCGATTTTGGATTAATTGTAGATGGTGCGGTGGTAATTGTAGAAAGTATTGTGCATCATATTCATACACACAAGAGTCTGCAAAAGACTTTTACCAGAAAAGAGTTTGACCACACCGTAGAGCATTCTGCTTCTGCTATTATGCACTCAGCTACATTTGGTATGCTCATTATCTTGATTGTGTATGTGCCAATTATGACACTTTCAGGTACAGAAGGTAAGATGTTTAAGCCAATGGCTTACACCGTAAGTTTTGCAATTATCGGTGCATTAATCCTTTCGCTTACTTATGTGCCAATGATGAGCGCATTGGTATTAAAGAGAAAAACATCGCATAAAAAGAGCTTTGCAGATAAGTTGAATGACTTTATTCTTAAGTTCTATACACCATTCTTAGAGTCTGC
>PBYL01000071.1 GCA_002729595.1 Thalassovita sp.
AAAATCATCTCTTTATAGTCTGCATAAACACGCTCTGGTGGTAAATACAGTTCTTCTCCCGATGCTTTGGACTTTTCCGGGGTACTGCTAAATGCCCCGCATACTAATTCTACTTGACCATCTATAGTTGCTGCTCTACGGTGAACACCGCCAATAAAAGCCCCTATTCCTCCTCCTACCATGCCCATTTTAAGTTTTCTCTTCATATTTATCTATTGCATTTAAGATTTTTAAAGTTTTGGCTGTCTATAAAAGTATAAGTTTTTTTAGAAAATCATTGTAAATTTTCTCTGAATCTGCATATAACTTATCCGAAATTTAGTAACTTAAAATAGGCTTAATGGCTTCCTGTGTAAATACAATTAACAATAATTTTTTTACAATTAATCTCAGAATATTTAGATTTAAAAAATTATAACTTTAGAATAAGAACTAATCGATTTTAACTATGGAAATGAAAATTAATCGCTCCAGGTTATTCCTGGGAAGCTGTACGGCGCTTATTGTAACCGCAATGACCTTTGCAATAAGAGCGGGCATCTTAGAAAAACTAGGAGTAGACTTTGGGCTATCAGATACTGAACTAGGCTACATCACTTCAATGGCATTCCTCGGCTTTCCAATAGCCATGATGATTGGAGGTCCACTTTACAACACCCTCGGACCAAAAAAAATAGGATATATCGCATTTTTTAGCCACTTAATCGGCTTGGGTTTAACTATGCTCTCACAAGGATTTTGGGGATTATTTGTATCTACCTTCTTTGTTGGTTTTGCTAATGGTATGGTTGAGGCAGCATTTAACCCACTAATTGCAGATATGTTCCCAGAAAAGAAAACGACTATGTTAAACCGTTTCCACGTATGGTTTCCTGGTGGTATCGTAATTGGCAGTTTGGTTTCTCAGGCAATGTCTGACATGAGCTGGCAATCACAAATTGGTGTAATGATTATTCCAACATTGCTATACGGTATCATTTTCTTCGGACAAAAATTCCCAAGTCATGTAAGCGATATTTCTATGTCATCGGCTACTAACCTAAAAGCCATGATGAGTCCACTATACATATTTATGATTTTATGCATGTTCTTAACTGCTACAACCGAATTAGGTACCACTCAGTGGGTTGAACGTCTATTAGGTAATGCAGGAGCAGAACCATTGTTAGTATTAGCGCTTGTAACTGGTTTAATGGCGATAGGCAGGTTCTTTGCCGGCCCGATTGTACATAAGTTAAATCCTACCGGTTTGTTGCTTGCATCCTCTGTAATTGCATTTATCGGAATTTACCTTTTGAGCATCGCACAAGGTAGCATGACTTACGTTGCTGCAATTGTTTTTGCAATTGGTGTATGTTATTTCTGGCCAACCATGATCGGTTTTATTGCAGAATATATTCCTAAGTCTGGTGCATTTGGTATGTCTATAATGGGTGGAGCTGGTATGTTTGCTACTTCTGTTTTCCAACCGATTATTGGAAACTGGCTTGATAAAAACAGAGCTGCTGCAATTGCTTCTGGTTTAGAAGGACAAGCTGCTGAATTGGTAGCAGGTCAAGAAACATTGAGTAGCATAACCATTTTGCCTGCCATATTAATAGTGGCTTTTACAGGCTTATTCTTTTATATAAAAATGAAAAAGAAAAAAGAAATTGCAGCTACCCAAACTGCATAATCAAAATTGGAGTAAAATGAAAAAGCTGGCGATGAGCCAGCTTTTTTTATTTCCCTTCTAGTTTCTTAATGTGTTCTTTGAGTAAAGCTTCATTATGCTCGCTTCGCTTTCTCATTTTTTCAATTCTTACTTCCATCTTCTGTACAATATCTTGATGATCTCTCAACATCATTTTTGATTTGCTAATACCGGTTTCTATCTGGTTTACCTCATCACTTATATCAAAACAATAACACAATATAGAAGCTAATTCATTTTGATTTCCCTGTACAGGTAAAAAGTGAACTTTGAGATATATTAATTTTCGCTCGGTATTTAAAAACTCAAACCTATCTATATAAACACTTTCGTCTTTGATGTTTTCTATGATTTTAGATAAGTTGAAATGCTGAAAAAACTTACTGATGTGCTTACCAGTCACTTCTGTTTTTAACATACCTACTTCTAGTCGAAGTGCATCACTCATGTTAATCACATAGCCATCTGTATTGATCTCGAAGTTGTAACTGTTCTGAAAAGCTTCCAGGTAAGACTCCGTTTCTTTTTTCTGCCTATTGAGTTCTTCTTGTGTTGCCAACAACTCTTCCATATTTTGGCGCATTTCTTCTTCTTGCGCTTGCAACTTCTCCGCATTTTCATTCGCCTCTATCAACAGTTCTTTTGTGCGAATGCTATTCTCTGTATGCATAATGGTAGAAGAAATACTCTCACAAAGTTTTTGCACAAACTCAATCTGAAAATCTTTTAGCTTATGGAAAGACGAAATCTCTAACATGCCATTGGTATTATCGTTGGCAGTTAGTGGCATAATTAATAATGTTTGGGGTTTGCCATCTCCCAAGCCAGAAGTAATATGTAAATAATCTTTAGGGATTCTTTCTAAATACACCATTCTTTTTTCTCTGAATGCCTCTCCTAAAAGCCCCTCACCTACTTTAATTTTTCCTTCTTGGTAGCGCAAGTTATCGTAAGCATATTTCGCTTTGAGCACTAAAGCATCTCCAGCATAATTCCTTTCTAACAAATAAACCGCTCCCTGCACAGCATCTAAATACTTTACAAGGTTAGTAATAATTGCTTCTGATAAACTGGTTATATCCTCGCTATTTTCTCTTAAAATGTCAGAAAAATGACCGATTCCGTCTGTAATCCATGCTCTTGTTTGGATATCGTCTGCCACTTTGTTTAAGTTCTTTTTTAATGAGTCTGCTGCATCGCCCAACTTACCATACTTATTAAACACCACATCATCCATATTGTAATTTCCCTTGCTTGCTTCGGAAATAAACTTGCAAAGCATTCTCATTTCATCCACAATGTTATTTATCGATGATCTTAGTGGTTTTAATTCATCGTTTTGTGTTTCTAGTTTTTCGCTTGGTTCACCAGATGCAATTTTATGCAATGTTCTGCTGAGTGTTTTAATTCGCTTTTCTAAGAAAGATTTATATTTTTTTATACTTACTATGCCTATAAAAATTAATATAAATGCACCTAAAATACTCAATACAATTAGCCGCTGATAAACTTGTATATACTGTTCTCTAGCAAGTGCTATTTCTTCGTCTTTAATCTTAATTAACCTGTCTAGAAGTAATAGTACTTCGTCTGAAAGGATGTCTAATCTATTGATGGCCACCTTTCGTTCTGCAATCTTTTCGTAGGTTAAATTATAAATTGAAGGATAGGTTTTTTCTACAAGATTCTCTTCTGCCTTTATCCTATTGGCCTTTATTTCTAAATCGTAGACATAAGAAACTGCATTTTTATTTTCCCACTGCTGGGTGTAGTAGAGCAGTTTATTTAATGCAGCAGGGATATGGCCATTCCATATAACATCCCGCTTCATCTTAAAATCATTGTCTCCGGTGAGTAGAAAATTGTCTAATGCACCAACACTTTTGGCAAGGTAAACTTCTATTTGGCTGCATAGTTTTTCGGCAGGTAAAGAGTTGCTAATTACCTCTTCATATCTTTTACCAGCCTCTTTAAAAGAGAGTACAAAAAGCGAAATAAAAGCAATGCTGGTAACAATTAACAAAGTGATAATTATACCAACTCTACTGAGCAATGAATTCAGGTTTATAAAAAATACCCTGTTTATATTTGGAAAGGTCATAAAAAAATACCTTTATTTAAAGTAATGCATCTTTGTGCCTTACAGAGATAATTTGAATATTTGCCGCGTGAAATTTATTATTATATAATGGATAGCACTCCAAAAAATTGTGATATTTAAACAGGGAAAATAAACTATGAGTAGTGGTAGCGAACACGAACCGAAAACTGCAAGCAGTAACAAAGCCATTGATAATCTGATTGATAACATTACCGGGATGATTGAAACTTATGTTGCTCTCGCCCAACTCGAAATTAAAAATGGCATTGCGCATAGTATCACTTACATTATTCTGGCAACTGTTCTTATTTTCTTTTTATCTTTTGCTATTTTCTTTTTTAGTCTGGGGGTTGCAGTGGTTATTAACATCCTAAGTGGAATTAACTTTCTGGGCTATTTTGTAGTTTCCCTATTGTATATAGCATTTTTAATATTGATTATTTCGCAACGCAAGAATATAAAAACCAGAATTGATCTGGCAATTTCAGAAAGAACGAATCAAAACGACTGAGACTTTTGGATAAAATAGATATTACAGATAGAAAACAGGTTTTACTCGATCAGGCAAAGGTATATCAAAAACACATTAGAGATAATGTGAACGATATATACGGCAATGTAGAAAGTAAAGGAAAGAAAGTATTGGTAATTGGAGGTGTACTTGTAGCAGCTTACAGCATTCTAGATCTTATTATCAGATTTAGGAGAACAAGCCACTCTGAACCTGAGAGACACATTGAATACAGAGACAGAGATATTGAACACCCTCCTGTTGACACCAGACCTAAAAAAGAATCTTTTATAATTAAATCGATTAAAGAATATATAGCTACATTTTTACTTGCACTGGCTCGCCAAACTTTAACAGAAGTAATTGAGGCAATTAAGAATAAAAAAGACGACACTGCCGAAGTCGAAACAGAAGATTAATTGATGGATTTGGTACGTTGTTCTAACGCTCTTTTTTCCGTCTAAAATCTTTTCGTCTTCTCTTCCAGAATTGGAAAACTGTTTTCCTTCTGTCTTTTGGAGGTTTCTCGTTGCTGAATCCAACACTGTGTTTTACACCACTAAGTAGCGTTTTTGCCCAATAATTAAAGATAGATTTGCTTTTATCTCTTTCAGCATAAATTTTACCTCTTTTTAAGAAAAGGAAACGTGGGTTTTTAGACTTTACGAGCACATTGGCAAACATGGTTAATAAACTCTTTATTTTGCCTTCTTTCTTAGGTTTTGCATCTCTCTTAAGTAAAGCTACATTTAAATCTTTGTAGTAAAACCTCATAATGCCATCTGCATACTCTTCATCTGCTTGTACTTCAAAAGAAAGTCTTCTTAGCATACCTGAGTTTACTTTGAGTCCGGCTACATTTTCGAGCATCGGGTTAATGGCTCTCAAATCCATTGGCTCCAAAGAACCTTGAAAAGTAAAACTGTTATTTTCATTGCCAATCGGGATTAAAAAAGCAGCTTCTATCCTTCCCTCACCCATTAAAAAAGCATTTGTAAACAACTGAACAGCTGCACCATTATTAATTAAAGCCGTATCGTTCGTAATGTTGAAAGCATAAGCATTCAAGTTCTCAAAGTACAATTGTCCCGGTGCCTTTCCATCTGATGCAAGCTCTTCGTAAGTAAGCTTAGAGTTATAAAGGTTTACAGTATCAAGCTTTACATATGTCTGCATATTTCGCAAAAACTGTTGAGGCATTTGCGGTCTGTGGCCAAATCTTTCTGGTGGTCTTTTGTCTCTATAGACATAAGCATCTAGCCTGTCAATATTAAACTGATCGGCAACTACAGCATCTCTGGCAAGAAACTCATCGAAGTTGAAATTTTCCAACTCTACCCTGTTTATCTTAAAATGCATCCAATCTATTTCGTGACCAAAAAGCTCGGCTATGGTATTTTTGGCAATTCTTGGTTTAAAATCGAGATTGTTTACATACAGCAAATTTCGACCTGTACTGATACCTAATTCGCTGGCTTTAAACTTATAAATGCTATCTGGCATATCGAGCTCGTAATCTTTTAAGCCAATATGGATATCATCTGAAAGCATAAATCTGGTGTGGCCTTCGTCTTCTACCAGCGTATTCAGGTTTTTAACATTGGTAAATAATCTATCGAAATTAAAATAGGTACTTTCTTTCCCGAGTGGATGAACACCTATTTCTATCTCAGCATCTTCAAACTCAAATTTTCCAATTTCAATTCCATTAAACATCTTGTTTAAAGTGCTATCTAGCTTTATCGTGCTAAACCTTTCTTCTGGTGGCGGAGCTTCGCCTTTTGGATGTAACACCACTCTAAATTTAGGTTTATCTAGGGTGATCTCATCTACTTTAAGCGTATTCTCAAACAGTACTTTACCCAAATCGAAACCTTCTAGCGTAAATTCTGGCGTATAAATATCCATCAGGTTTTTACGCTCTGGGTTAGCCTCCATAAAATTAAAGTCTGCCCAGTTTTTTGGTGCATAGTGAACAAATGTACCGTAAAACTCCTGTGCAGAAGATGAGTAACCTATTTCGCTAGCTCGAATGGAATGCCACTTATCTGGAAGCCTGTGGATGTAGTTTTTAACATTAACCTGAACATCCGTAGAAAACAAAAAGCGATCGTCGCGAATACCTTCCAGAGAATCGATTCTAAAATCACTTAAAGCGATATCTAGTCTGTTAGTTTTTACATTTTGATTAATGGTGTTACCTGCTATTTGCTCCCAGTTTAAATTGCCACGGTTCAGGTTCATCCTTTTAATCTCAACAACTTTAAAAACCTTTAATGCCGCATCGTAAAGCATTTCGGGTTTAAATCCGGGTTTATCTTCTGTTGCTTGTTGAGAATCGTCTATCTTTTCACCTGCACCAGCCTGCTTCTGCATGGTTTTTAAATCCATTGTCGGATTATTCACCAACAATTCTCTTACATATAATTCTTTATCGATATAAAGTCTTTCCCAATCAACACCATCTAGCCTAAACTCTGGTATCGCCACGTTGTATTTGTTGGCATCTTTATCACGTTTGCCAATTGCAGATGGCTGAATCAAAATGTTATACACATAGAATGACTCAGAAGACATAGAAATTCCCAGACTTTTAGCTTCGAGAATATGAATACTATCTGGCAAATTGATAAAGTAATTTTGCGCGAGTACTTCTACATCACCTGTTAATGGCAATACATGGTCTGCAAGTAATTCAGTACTATCTAACTCAAAATCCTTTACACAAATCTCTATGTTTCGCGCGCTTATAACTTCTCTGGTTCTTTCTGTAACTCTTGCCAGTGAATAAAAACCATCTGATACAGATACCGCAGCGATATTAAATTTTTGAATATAATCGTGCAGCTTTGGTGTCCATTTATAGAGATTTTCTTCATTGAGCTCAATAATTTCAGTCGGATTGATCTCTTGTTTCGCTAAGGCAGAATCTTGCTTATTTTTAGAAGAAACAAAGTGAAAAATATTAGGCTTTTCAATATTGAAATAGTCTATCTCATATTTCTGATCTCGCGACATTTCATTGAAATTGAGTCCACCTAACTCAAAACCTTTTAAGCGGATGTCGAAAATGGTTTTAACATCATCGATATTATCTACTATAAAGTTTCGGTTTCTATTTGCCGGTGTATACCATGTTTCCCCTGCTCTTATCAAAGAATCTTCACTGGAAATTATTAAGTCGTTTATGGCCACATAGTGAATGCTATCTGGTAAATAATAAGCCAGTTTCTTAGACCTAATCTCTACTTTTTGCGAAAAGAAAATGGCAGAACTATCTGAATGTAAATCTGGCGAAAGTCTAAACTTTTCCAGTTCTACAAAAGTATCTTCCATTAAAATTCTATCTACCGTATCCGCCTGACACTCAGTATAATTAAAATGCGCTTCATTAATATCAACTGTATTGATATTTACATATCTAAAAACTGATTTTACTTGTTGGTAAACCTCCTCTTTAAGTAGCGAATCGCGATCTATTTGTTGCAGTGAATCTTGAACAGTAAGCAACTTTAGAGAGTCTTCTGTTAACTGTTCGAGAGAATCGTAATAGTCGAGCAAATAACTAGTAAATGAAACATTTTTTAAAGTGGTATCTCCTTCTGTTATGGGTACATCATTCGCACCGGGAAATCGCTCTTGAATTTCTTGTATATCTGCTAGCACCAAACTATCCGAAACGACTATTACACTATCAATTGTTTCTGGCACAAGCTCTTCTGTTGCTGTAGAGTCATATTCGAAAATATCTTGTGTGGCAATGGTATCTGGAAAAGCCTCAAGCTTTATTTTTTGTATGGAATCTAATTTATCTTGAAGTGCAATTCGCTGGGCAAGGTTAACAAAATGATTTACTTCTAATCTCGGTCTGTTTACTCTAAAAGTGCTAACATTTAAAGTTTTATTGAGATAAGCATTCCAAATATCTAAACCTGTAAATTCTACTCTAGAAAGGTAGAAGTTCATCAGTTTATCTTTACCTAACTTGTTCAGCTCTTTAGTGGTAATGTGCTCATTTCTTGGAGAAATTAACACATTGTTGCAATAGGCATACCTTCTATTGCTGGAAATACCCATTTCCAAAGCTTGCAAACGATGGATTCTGTCTGGTAAATCGGCTACATAATTTCGCAGTAAAAGCTCAAAGTCATCAGCGAAAAAACGGTCTTTTCTATCATCCCAAGAATCTTTGTCGAACCAAACATTATCTAGGTTTAAAGAAAAGTTTTCCACCTCAATATCCATCCCCGGAATATTAAAATACAAGGAAGCACTATCGAAATTTACTTCTCCAACTGTAAAAGACTTGATGAATTTACCGATGCTTTCGTATGTAAAAGAAGCTTTATTACCAGCATTCAGGTTGTTAGTTTTAAGTACCCGTGCATCTACAAAAGGCTTGTTAATTAAGATACTTTTGGCAATTATAACCGAATCGAAATAAGCCATGCTGTAGTCGAGCCCTTCCATAGTCACCTCTTCCAAATGAAAGTTCATGGTGCGACTAAGCAAAGAATCTTGATCTAAGGGTAAAACTCTTAAGCCCTGCAAAAACAGTTTTTCACCAGACACCGAAGCTTGCACCTTCTCAAAATTGATCTGGTAGCCCTGCTTTTGCAGTTTCATCTCGTTTTTACCCAAAGTACATTGGATATCATCTACATAAAATGGTTTTCCATCTACCATTTGAGATGTAGAATCGACCTGAAAACCATTGATTTCCAGATTAATATCATTTAAAGCATATTCAACTGCGGAGGTATCTGTATAACTTATATTGGCATGCTCAAGAATAAAATGCTCTACTCTAAACAGATTGAGATAGCCAGAAATTAAAAAAAAGAGGTCGTTTGTATTCTCGGCTTGCTCTACTTTACGGGCAACTTGAGTATCGGCTTTTAGCTTTACATTGGGTTTAATGATGTGGAAATCTTCTATTCTCCATGTCTTTTTAAACCAAGCATCTTTTAAAGAGCCAGCCTTCATCTCGATTTCGGGAATGCTTAACTCATAAAGCAACTTATATTCTTTACCACGAACTCTGAGCTGCTCAAGCCTTTGTTCATTTAGCTTAAATGTTAAGTTACTGATGTAAAATTCTTGAGTAAATAGAGAAAAACTGCCTTTTTCAAAATCGAGTTGGTATAAACCATCACTTTTGAGAGCTACTGCTTCTTTGAGAAGTCTTTTTATGATGTCGTCTGAATAATATTTGAAGATCAGTTGCAGGCTGACAGCAATAATCAATAACACCCCTAGAAAACTACTAAACCAGCGTAGTCTTTTATTTTTACTAGCTGATTTCTTTTCTGTTTTCTGAGTATCTCCCTGATTATTATTTTGTATTTCTGAGTGTTCATTATCAAGCTCACTCATATAAAATTTTAGTGTTTAGCCTACCTATTCTCTTGTTTGGGAAATCAAAAGTACAATAATAGCAATTATCAGCACAAAGCTCATATTTACATCCAAATTTGCCTCTTTAAAATCCTATTCTGTCAATATTCTTTGCCGTTGAGGTCAAATCTAACGATTACTCCTCGTTTTTGTAGTTTTTCCAGAATTTGAAGCAAGATGTCTCTTTCTTTACTCCCGCTTTCGTATGGATTACCATTTACTGCAAATAAGCTTAACTGATTGAGATCGAGTATCTCTGTCGGAAATGCAACTATTTGGTTATGCGCAATATTTAATTCTTTAAGATTTTCCAGTTTTAGTATAAAATCGGGAAAGTTTGCTAACAAATTGTTTTGCACATGCAAATATTTTAACTGATCTAGTCGGGAAAAGGCATCTGGTAATGTTACAATTCTATTATTGTGGGCATATAACTCTTTTAACTCAGGCATATCTGCTATGCTCTCTGGCAATCGGTCTATTTGATTATAAGAAAGGTATAAGACTTCAAGCTTTTTTAAATCGGCAATTTCAGAGGGAACTTCTTTTAAATGGTTGTAATAAATATCTAACCAAATGAGGTTTTCTAGTTCCAAAACCACTTTAGGAAAAACCTTAATATTATTTTTATATAACATCAAACTTTGGAGGCTATCCAATTGGTTTAGGCTTTCAGGCAAACCTTCTAGATTGTTTTCTGGTACTACCAATTTCTTCAAGTTTTGCAGCAAAGCTATGGACTCGGGAACGTACACTAAATTGCACGAGCGTAAAGTGAGTGTTTCTAAGTTTGTGAGTTTCTTAAG
>PBYL01000072.1 GCA_002729595.1 Thalassovita sp.
TATAAAAGCAGCTGTTCTTAACGAACCGAAATCAAAATTTGACATCGAAGAAATTCAACTTGATCAAGAGCTAGGACCCAACGATATATTAGTAAAGATCGTGGCTACTGGTATTTGCCATACCGACTTGATCATGCGAGATGAATTTTTTCCTTTTCCCAAACCAGCTGTTTTCGGACACGAAGGCTCAGGTATTGTAGAGCAAGTAGGTAATGCAGTAAATAAAGTAAAAGCGGGAGACCATGTAGTGCTTGCACCAGCAAGTTGCGGTCAATGTGAAAACTGTGTTTCAGGGCACCCAGCTTATTGCCTTAACTTTATGGAGCTAAACTTTGGTGGACATAAGCACGATGGTTCTTGCCCTTACCACAACCATGAGGGTAAAGAAATGGGCTCTGGGTTTTTCGGGCAATCTTCATTCGCAAACTATTCTTTAGTTAAAGAAAATAATGTTGTAAAAGTAGAGAAAGATGTACCACTCGAACTATTAGGTCCATTAGGTTGTGGGTTTCAAACTGGTAGTGGAACTGTATTAAACTTTTTAAAAGCCAGACCAGGTGATAGCATTGTGATTGTTGGGGTAGGAGCTGTTGGTTTAAGTGCGATAATGGCTGCAAAACTAGCGGGTTGCACTACAATTGTTGCAGCAGATATCCACGACAATCGTCTTGAATTAGCTAAAGAGTTAGGTGCTACTCATACAATTAACAGTAAAGACAAAAAAATAAGTGATTATGTGCTTTCTGAGATTGCGCCAAAAGGTCTAGACTATGGATTAGATACAACAGGTCGCAACAATGTAATTAGTGATGCGATGGGAGCAGTAAAAACAATGGGACATATGGCTATTGTAATTGTTGCTTCAGATAAGCTAGAACTTGATGCAAATGTTATACAAGGTGGCAAGTCTATTTCTTTTGTAAATGAAGGAGATAGTAATCCAGATATTTATATTCCTAATCTAATTAAACTCTACAAAGCCGGACTTTTCCCTATAGATAAGCTAGTAAAATATTACGAGTTTGAGGATTTTAATAAAGCAGTAGAAGATTCTGAGAAAGGAGATACAATAAAGGCAATTATAAAAATGCCTCACTAAAATTCATTTTTCAGCCATAAATAGTGCTTCAAAAATGCTTTTTATGGTTGAAAAAATTCTATCGATTTAGACTATACAATCAAACTTCATTTCAAATATTAATAATCATCAACTTTGAACTTTAACAGTATATCACTCAAATTTTATTATTCAAACTAAATTTTTTGCCATTAATAGAATTTAAATACTTTGAAAATATTATTATGTGTATATTTGACACGTTATTAAACTTAGGTTTAATGACTTACTGTTAAAAAAAATAAACATACAAAAATGCCCCGCTCTTGGCGAGGCCTTTTTGTATGTATATATCTGTAAATCAAGAATTACTGAATTATTTCAGTTTAAAAATACCAACCTCAATATATACACAACCTTCTCTACATATTCTTGAGCAATCTCATGAGTTTTAAATAATTCTAACAGCAACACTCAGTATTTCATAAGACTTTTACCAGCCCCAATCAATTATACATTATTTAAATAATTGGCTTTACTCGTTAAAATAAAAGGTAGGAGTGATGCAGCATTGAGAGATATAGTTATTTTAGAAGTAGAATACGAACTGATATAGTTTTTTATCCACCGACTTTTTCAACATAGTTCTACTCAAAGCTAAATCTCTAATGAATATACTTTTAATATATCCTCAAATGCCAGATACCTTTTATGCCATGCAGCATTTTATTAAGGTAATAGGTAAAAAAGCGGCTTATCCTCCATTAGGCTTATTAACTGTAGCTTCATTATTACCGCAAGAGTGGAAAAAGAAGTTAGTCGATTTGAACCTTTCAGAGCTGAAATCAGAAGATTTAGCTTGGGCAGATTTTGTATTCCTTTCTGCCATGAATGTGCAAGAAGAGTCTGTTAGAGAAATTATTCAAAAATGTAATGAAGCAAAAGTAAAGATTATCGCAGGAGGGCCTTTATTTACTCATGAGTACGATCGCTTCCCTAATATAGATCACTTTGTGCTTAATGAAGCAGAAATTACACTTCCTCCCTTTCTAGAAGACTTAAAAAATGGAACAGCAAAACTGGTTTACGAAACAAAAGCATTTGCAGATGTAACTAAATCTCCACTGCCAGCATTTGAGCTAGCAGATATGGATCAATACATCTATTCAATTATACAATACTCTAGGGGATGCCCGTATATGTGTGATTTTTGTGATGTTACTGCTCTGTTTGGTAGACGACCTCGTACAAAAGAAAGCGATCAAATTATTCGCGAATTAGAATATCTCGATCAGCAAAGTGATGTGAGACTTGTGTTATTCGCAGATGATAATTTGATTGGGAATAAAAGAATACTAAAAAGCGACCTTTTGCCAGCACTAATAAAATGGAGAAAGGAGAAAAAGCCGGGGTTCTTTTTTGCGACACAATTAACTATTAATCTGGCCGATGATGATGAGTTAATGAAATTAATGATTGATGCAGGCTTTAGACATATATTTATTGGTATTGAAACTCCTGATGAAAATGGGCTGAAAGAATCAAGAAAAAATCAAAACCTAAAGAGAAATCAATTAGAGAATATACTTAAACTGCACCAAGAAGGCTTTATAATTTCTGGAGGTTTTATAGTTGGCTTCGATACTGACACACCTTCCATTTTTCAACAACAAATAGATTTTATACAGCAAAGTGGCATTCCTTTGCCTATTGTAAACATCATGAAAGCACCTCCTGGTACTGAGTTATTTGATAGAATAAAGAGGGAAGGAAGATTGAGTAAAGAGTTTGCTTTTACTGAGGGAGAAACTAACATTGTTCCGATGATGGATGAGAAGGTGCTGTACGACGGGTTTATCGACTTAATTACCAATATCTATCATCCTGAAAAATCTTATGATCGTTTAATTCAATTTTTTAATACTTATAAATTCCCAAAAACATCTGTAAAAGTGCCCGCTAGATATGGCATTAAGGATATTACGATGGCAATTCGAATATTTTATTTACTGGGCATTAAAGATCAAAACCGCAAATACTTTTGGAAGCTTATTAGTTGGGCATTGGTAAACAACCACAAATTTCTAGATAAGGCATTATTTTATGGTATAATGGTTTATCAAATGCATCAAACATTTTTACACATTAAGAAAACAGTTGAAGATCAAAACCAACATATTTTATTGAAAACAGAAAACAACTTTGCCTGAATTGATTAGTCTATACTAAACTATCTATGTCTTGGGTTAAAGGCTCTGATTTAAAATGCTGTTGTTTTGCTGGAATTGAAATATGAAACTCAGTATAAGAATTGTCACCAACTTGGCTCTCAAAGTCAATAGTTCCTTGGTGTTCTTGAATTATGCCATAAGTTATAGACAGACCTAAGCCTTTTCCTTCTCCAACTTCTTTTGTTGTGAAAAAAGGATCAAAAATCTTAGATTTTATACAATCATCTATACCGATACCATTATCTCTAATACTCAAAAACAAAGTCTTTTCATCTTCTATCCATCCAGTGATCTTAATTAAACCAGCCTTTTTATTAGACTTGCATGCTTCTATAGCTTGTACAGCATTGTTAAGCATATGAAAAAGCAATTGATTTAACTTACCTGGTTGGCATTCAATTTTTGGTAATTCACTAAGTTCAGTTTCTATTTTTATCTTTTCATCGATTTTATTCTTTAACAAACTCAAAGTAGAATTTACCGAACCTTCAATATCCACTTGTTTAAAACCTTCTTCATCTAATCTGGCAAAACTTCTAAAGCTTTCAACAATTTTCTTTGTTCTCACAGCGCCTTCTTCTACACCATTTAAGAGGTCATCTATTTCTGTAAATAAAAAGTCAATCTCTAATTCTTCTTTTAGCAGCATTAATTCAGCAGGAATTTTATCTGCCGACTGTGATTGATATTTATTGAATGCTTTGTAGAATTCTTTTAAGTCTTCTATGTCTTTTTTTATTGGGTTAATGTTCGATGTTACAAAATTGATTGGGTTATTTATTTCGTGCGCAATACCCGCCGTAAGTTGGCCAAGTGAAGCCATTTTTTCAGTCTCTATCAGTTTTGTTTGAGCAGATTTAAGTTCTTTATGTGTGTCTTCCAGTTCTTTATAAGTGCTTTGTAAATTTTTATGAGATTTCTTCTTCGTGATAAAAAGGTAATACATCGCTATTGCTAAAAAACCAACTAGAGCAGCAATTGATACAAGGTAGATTTTTGTTTTTCGCTCTTGTTCAATCAAATTCTTCTGCTCATTAATTTCGTACTCCTGTATTCTTTTTTGATTTTGAAGATTGTCTATCTCAATGGAATCTCTGGCTAATTTTAACTGAGAAGCAAAGTATAACTCTTTATATTGAAGTGCTTTTTCGTAATCGCCTTTCTCTACACTTTTCTTAAAATCTTCATCAAGTGAAGCGATTTTCTTTTTGCTTTCTTCAAGCTTATTTACCGAAATTAATATTTCATTTTCTAATGCATTACTATGCGTAGTATCTATTGAAAGTGGCTTTGCATTTACTTTTTGAGGATTAACTGCAATACTCGCATTGGGGTGTATCTTATTTTTTAATTGATTTCTAATTTTTGTAAGACTATCAATCAAAAACTTATCTTCATTTTTAGTTGGCCAACTTTGCACTAAATAAATAGCTGAGTCGTACTGCTGCATAGCAAAATTGGTGTTACCCACTTCGTTGTATAAACCTGCTAGCAATAAATGATGATCGTATACTCCTTGTTTGTTATTTAACTCTTTAGATAAAATAAGTGCTTTTTGGTAAGACTTAATTGCAGAGTAGTAATTCTTGTTATTATGCTCTTCTTGGGCTTGCTCGTCTAATTTATCTACTCGAGTTTCTTTAATATTATCACCTATACTTTTGGCAGACTCTTGTAAATCTTCTGTAGCACTCTTTAGTTTTTCATTTATTTGGAGGTTATTCAGGTTATTTTTTTGTCTGTCCCACCAAGATCCTGTATTAATACCTAAATCATTTAGCATTTTTTCAGATCTGTCTTTGCCATATGTATACTCATACTTTTTAGCCAGATTGAAACTTTGCAGAAAGGCAGATTCAGCATCTTTTCCTTCTGATAATGTTAAATATGTTTGTCCTAAAGAATAATAAGCATCGGCAAGTAACACTCCTTTTTTATAATCTTTTCTAGTTGGCTTGCCTATTTCTTCAATTAAGGAATTAAGGTAGTAGAGAGATTTTTCGGGTTGGTAATTAATATATTCTTCTGCGACCTCGATTATTACACCATACTTTTCTTCATCTTTTAATGAATCGATACTACTCTCTAACTCTATTAGCTTTTCAGATTGAGCTAATAAAAATGAGGGTATTACTAGAAAAATGGCGATAAGAAGTAGTTTTGATTTCAAGATTTCCAGAGAATTGAAGCATTCAAAAATTATAAATCGAGAAAAATAACTCTCAGTTGCTAACGAAATCTTACACGAATTAGTTATTAAAAACTATTGAAAGCAAAGTGTATCATAAAAATGAAGCACTTTGCTTTCTGCACTAACTAGTAGATTATACACTTGGCAAATTCCATTTGTTATGGTATTCCGGAGTTATAAATTTATTAGCTTCTGCATCATCTTTAAACATTCCCTTCACACTATCCCAATAAATTTTTCTACCAGTTTTGTAAGCGATATTTCCCATATGTGCATTAATAGCAGCAACACTACCACTTTCAATACCACATTTTAAATCAGATTTATTTCTAGATTTTATCACATCTACAAAGTTGCGTGCGTGCTCGTCTAGCGGAGTTCCAATTCTTCCTTGATAGGGTAGAGCCTCTATTTTATATTTTTTCATTCCATCCTCAGTAGCAGTTTCTGGAATAATCTCCCAACCTTGGCGATTTACTACCAGTGTTCCATTGTTACCTATAAAGGCAATACCTTCGGTTCTACCATAATTTCCACCATCAATTCCTGTTGCGTGTTCCCAAAGCATATTAAAATTATCATACTCAAAAACAGCTTGTAATGTATCTGGTGTTTCAGAAGCATCATCTGGATAAGCTAGTTTTCCACCAGATGCCATTACAGATTTTGGTGCTGTGGCATTCATCGCGTATAAAGCAATATCAATTTCGTGGACACCCCAATCGGTCATTAAACCACCAGCATAATCCCAAAACCAACGGAAGTTAAAATGAAAGCGGTTTTCGTTAAATGGACGCTTTGGAGCAGGGCCAAGCCACATATCATAATCTACACCTTCTGGCGGTTTAGAATCTGGCTTTACTGGCACAGGATTCATCCAACCTTGATATGCCCAAACTTTTACCAATCTTATATTTCCCAATTTTCCCGAACGAACATAATCAATCGCTGAAGCATAGTGTTGACCGCTTCTTTGCCATTGTCCAACTTGCACAACTCTGTCATACCTCTGTGCTGCTTTTTTCATCAGATTACACTCTGTTATAGAGTTTGCTAGAGGTTTTTCCACATAAACATCTTTGCCGGCTTCACAAGCAGCAATCATTGTTAAGCAATGCCAATGATCAGGAGTACCGATTATAACTGCATCAATATCTTTATCATCAAGCAATTTTCTAAAATCCTTGTATTGTTTGGGCTTTTTACCACTAACTGTTTCAGCATCAGCAGCTCGCATATCCAATACACTTTGGTCTACATCGCAAATTGCTGCACATTCTATTTCACTCAGTTTAAAATGTGCATTCATATTTGACCAACCCATTCCTTTACATCCAATTACTCCAATTCTAACCTGATCGCTCGGAGCTACTTTTCTGCGACTCGCAGCCAATACATCTAAAGGTACAGCAGTTGTTATTCCCGCTCCAGTTAAAATAGCTGAGTTTTGTATAAACTTTCTTCTTGATTTGTTCATTCTCATAAAAACTTTAAAATTTTTTAATTCAAAAAAAATGTTTTATTCAAGGTACTGAATTCATTTATTTATAAAATGATATTCTTCATACATTCAAAAAATAATTATTTAATTAGCCCAATAAATTTAATAAACCTTTAATTTTTTTATATAACATGTATCGTCTTCTACTAGCGGTATTTCTCTTTTTTTTGACTTTTGTGGGTAAAAGCTACGCTGATGTTTGGGTGCCAGAGATTTTTAGTGATGGCATGGTTTTACAACAAGGTAAAGAAATTACCATTTGGGGTACTGCCGCACCGCGAGAAAAGGTGGCTGTTACTTTAAGAGGAAGAAGTGCGATAACTCGTGCAGACAGAAATGGAGATTGGGAAGTGAAAATTCCGCCACTTTCAGCAGGAGGGCCATACATTATGAATATTCTGGGCAAAAATCTTATTACAATTAATGAGGTAATGATTGGTGACGTGTGGCTAGTTACTGGTGAACCTTTTGAGAATATTAAACATGATGAGTTTACCACAAAATCACACCAAGATAAACCTGTGCATTTTTTCAATATCACTCCACAAATAGCATTAAAGCCTACAGAAAATATAAAGAGTACAGGAAAATGGCATAGCCTGCAAGAAGTTGATCAAACTGAACTTCAACTATTTCATGCTTTTGCAGATAGTTTATATCAAAAAAATAATGTTCCTGTTGCCATTATTTACAGTCAATACAAAGATGCTTCATTAGCTGCATGGATTAATCCAGATACATTAAGGCAATATCAAGAATATCAGGACACACTTTCGATAATGGAAAAACAGTTTCTCGGAATTGAAAGATTTTTATCTGAGAGAAAAGTCGAAAACTTTGTTAAAACTTATCCTTCTGTGGTGTATAATACCATGGTAAACCCTATAGCTCCATATACTATAAATGGCATATTTTGGCATCAAAACCAATCTGATATTCAGTATGCATTTTATACTCAGAAACTACAAGATGATTTGATTAACTCATTTAGAGATAGATGGGATAATCGTGAACTCCCTTTTATTATACTTAATACTGAAATTTCATCTCCTACAAACAATAGTTCTGAGAATATTTATAAATCAGAGTTTTTAGAGATACAGAATCAATTACTCTCCAAACCATTAGTTTTTGTAATCAATCAATTGGACGATAACACTGAAAATTCTGTATCAGTAATTTTAGCTGTTTCCAATTCTTTATCTGAAAATAACACAAGTATCCCAAAATCGCCAAAACCAACTTTTTCTAATACTGATGGAGAAAAAATGGTTTTATATTTCTCAGGAGATAACTCTTTATTTTTTGATAATAAATATGGCTATGGTAAGGGTTTTAGTATTGCTGGTAGAGATCAGAAGTTTTATTCTGCGAAAGCATTTGTTAAAAACGATACGCTAATAGAAGTATACAGTGATAGTGTAAAACAACCCATTTCCGTTCGATACTCTTTTAATCATTATTTGAAAGATGCCAACCTAAAAACTTCTAATGGATTAAGTGCACTTCCATTTAAAACAGACAATTGGCCAGGAGTTACAGACACAAGTAGCTTTCGTACAAAGTGGTTAGATGCTGGCGAGGTAGATACTGTTGATATGGTAAACAAATACCAGCAAACTCTTGCTCATCAGTACCCACCAAAAGCTAAACCTTTTCCCGAAAACTTAGCTGAATGGGAGAGTCAAAAGCCTTATTATTATGAAAGACTGGTTAATGCCTTAGGTTTTTCAAAAAATGAATGGGAAAACAGAAGTGCGATTCAAAGTATTTACAAAGGAAAAAATATTGAGTTTGAAGATTATACTATCAGGCATGTGCTTTATCAAAGTCAACCTAGTTTTTGGGTTTCTGCAAATCTGTATATTCCGAAAAATGTTGAATTACCAAGGCCAACAATTCTCTATCTAAATGGTCATAGTGGTAATGGCAAAGCCACAGAAAACTATCAGTTAAGTATGATTAGCCTTGTTAAAAAAGGATATGTGGTAATGAGTATTGATGAAACTGGAGCAGGTGAAAGAAAATTTACTAGCCAACATACCCCTCAATTTTTCTTAACAGGTCATTCTGATGGAGGCTGGCAAATTTGGGACGCATCTAGAGCATTGGATTTTTTACTATCACAAAAGAATTTGGTTGATAAAGATAGGATAGGAGTAACAGGTAGATCTGGTGGAGGATTTCAGTCATTCTATCTTGCAGCTGTAGACAAAAGAGTGAAGGCAGCTGCTCCTGTAATGTATGTATCATCATTTGAAGGAATGATTGATAGCAACAAAACTCATACAATTGATAATTACCTGCCTGCTATAAGAAAGTACATGGAGCAGTTTCATATTTTAGGTCTAATAGCTCCAAATCCTGTTTTTATTGGTTCAGGGCAACAAGATTTTTTTCCTATAAAAGCAACTAAAGCTACTGTTGATAAAGCGAAAAAAATCTACCAATTCTATAATGAATCAAAATATCCAGAACTGAATATAGTAGATATTGGACATAAAGATACCATTGTACATAGGGAAGCGGTATATACTTTTTTCAATAAAATATTCAATGTTGATAGCAACTCATCTGAACCAGAAATACAGATTAACTCTGATAGTCTATTGAATGTGGGGATGCCAAGTTATTCTTCTGCAACGACTCTTAGCTTAGCAAATAAAGAGTTAATAAATTCATCAAGAAAGCATAATGCATACATTTCCATTGCAGAAAGAAGATATAAACTATTAGATATTCTTGGTTTAGATAATTTAAATAGCAGATCACTAGAAATAGGTTTCCATTCTATAAGTACAGATAAAACTGGAAATAGGAGAGAGGAGAAATTTCTAATTCAAACAGATGATGATATTTACCTAAATGCTGAACTTTCATATTTAGATGATGAGAGTAAACATCCAGTAGTAGTTATCAATAATCCGGAAACTTCTTTAAAAGATTCTTTAATCAATACTGGATTTGCTGTTTTTTCTTTCTCTCCGAGGAAAGGAGAAAACACTTCACTTAACCAAAGTAGTGATAAGATTGATGATGAATACCTAACTTTTTCTAATAGTATTTTCTTAGGAAAATCACTACTTGGCCAAAAAACTTATGATTATATAAGAGCTGTAGATTTTTTACAGACAAAATCTGATGTAATTGATATATCAAATATTAATCTAGTAAATCTTGATACTACTTTGAGCAGTAAAGTTGAAGTTTTGGCAGCTGCTGCTTTAGATGATAGGATTCAAAAAGTTACTGTAAACAATGCTTTAATTTCGATTGTACCTGCAACATCAGAATGGACTGATTGGAATTATTCAACTTACACTCCAAACCTTGCTGATTTTGGTAATATTCAAGATATCATCTCATTAATTTCTCCAAGAAAAGTTAAGCTATTTACACCTAAAAATACCAATGGA
>PBYL01000073.1 GCA_002729595.1 Thalassovita sp.
AAAGTATATTCACTGTTTTTACAAATTGTGGAATCTTCATTAATAGAAAACTGAAGACTTTGAATCCACGCATCTAATACGTTTAGATATTCATTATCTAATTTAGTTTTTCCCAAAGGAGGCATTTTATTCTCACCTAGACTACTATCGCGAATCCAAAGTTCAGACGAGTCGGAATTTAAAGGAAAAATAATTTTATTTCCAATAGTAGAATTACGACTTGCTACTTCATGATTTATTAAATTTTGTTCTGATAGGGGAGTAGAGAATCTTGCATCAAATGCTCCTTCAACACCATTTGGTCTGTGGCAAAAAGAACAATTAGCATCTATATAAGACCTAACTTGATTTGTTAAGGAAGCGGTAGTGTCATTCAATGAATAAAGCTTGGGTAAGTTATCAACAAAAAGTTCGATACTATCACTTGAGAAAAAGCTATTTTTTTTCCAACTAATTAGTTGATTTTCTGTGAAACCAGTAGCTTCGTCAGTACACGTTTTATTGAGTTGCGAAGATTTTACGCCCAACACGTATCCAGCATTTTCATTATGGCATGTAAGACACTGACTTCTTGTTGGATAATTCCAAGTTTGAGTCGCTAAAACCCCATTTTTTAAAAATGTAAAATCTTCGCTTACTGATTCATCTTCTCCGATAAGGGTAGCATCTGTGCCTTCTTTATTCCATTTATAAGTAATTCCATAACCTTTGCCTTCTTCATCAATAACAAAGAAACGGGTTTCTACTTTAACAAATGAACCAGTATCAGTTGGTAATTCAAAATGTTTTATAAATACTGTACCCACGGGAAACTGCCAAGAAGAATCCTTGGAAAAATGAATTCCTTCACTCTCATTAGGGATAGATATCCATCTTTTCTTGCTTGCTCCATCTGACCATAAAGGTGAGTTTACTTCATAAGGTACAATACCCTCTGAAGGAGTCATATCTTTTAGGTTATCAAAAGCATTAGTTTCTGATAGGAGTTTGGGGGGGGAAGATAGTGATGGATTAACTTCAATTTTGGAAATTTCACCAAAAAGATTGAGTATGAATATATCACCATTTTTATCAGTAAATAGAGATGAAAGTCTAGGTGAGGTAGTCAACAACAAATCAGCATTGTAATTGTCATCAGGGTTTAACGCCCATACATTACCACTTACATAATCGGCAAATAAATACTTGCCATTAAGCTCATTAAACTTTTGCCCTCTATAAACAAAACCTCCAATAACACATCTTCCTTGATCTCTACCATAATCATAAACTGGCGGTAGTTCAGTACCTATAATAACTTCAGGCTTCCTATCAGTGTAGAAGTTATAAGTGCCTTCTTTGTAAGGCCACTGTGCATTTGAGCCTTTTTTGATTAAATTTATCTCTTCTCTAGCATTTTCTCCAACATCACCTAACCAAATATTTTCGGATATACTATCATAAGACATTGTATGGGGACTTCTAAGGCCAATAGCATAAAACTCTTCTAAGTTTTTTCCTGATTCGTCTACCCAAGGGTTATCATTAGGTATCATGTAATGCTGGTTGATATTATCTGGAAAATCTTCGGGTTTATCTTCTCGGATAACTGGAAACCTTCTTATAGGGTGACTTCTAGTAGAGTCTAAATTTACATCTATTCTGATTATTCCACCAAATAGTGCCTCGTCTATTTTTTGTGAGTTTCTGGCTGCGTCGCAACACCATCCTTCATCTCCTAATGAAAGATAAAGATAATCTTCGTTATCGAAGAATAATGCTCCACCATTATGATATTCTTGTCTATCATACTGTTGAATAATTACTTCTTCAGAAGATCTGATTATACTATCATAGGTTTCATTGAACTTGAATCTTGATAAACGATTGTATAAAGGACGTATATCACGAAATTTATATGTATAAGCTAAATAAACTTCCCTATTGTGTTTACTTTCTGTATTATAAAACTCAGGGTGAAAAGCAATTCCTAATAAACCTGCGTCTTGAATTGACATTACACTGTCACTTATATCAAGTAACACAGAAGTTGTCTTCACATTTTCATCATTATCAAAAGAATATATAACCCCTTTTTTACTTAAAACTATAATTTTATTTGTATTGGGCATGGGAATAGCTTTTGTATACTCATCACTTTCTAAAGGAGGTTCAGAAAAATAAATTTTAGCAATAAAAGGTGTAGTACTTGAAGCACGAGGAAAGATGCCATCTAAAAATTCATTTTTTAGATGAAGTTCTTTTGTGTTTAATGGTATTTTTGTAGTAGATACTAAAAAGATGAAAAAGAAAAACAGTAAAGTTAATTTGTTATTTCTTATAAGCATAGTTGAAAAAGTATTTGTAAAGTTTACTTAAGAATTTTCAAAACCAATAAACATTGATTCATTATAATGTAACATATAGTTAATGGATCTATTTTGTATCTATAGGTTTGTTTAGAAACTTTCTAATGAAGATGCAATATGGCAATAGTTAAGAGTCCACTTCCTGTAATTATAATTGTTTTTTAAATTTATCATGTTATGTGGATGATGTATACTATACTAATTGCAAATAATTATTTTTAAATTTAGCAGATATTCAGCTATCTTGATATTTAGGGTTTTCACTATTATTTAAAAAAATGAATCAGAAATTTTTACCAATACTATATGATGAAGATTCTATTTATTACTAGAACTAATGGCATAAAACTAAGTTAATTTTGGACATTATTCAAGAAAAATACTGAAGTTATATTACTTTAAAAAGTTCATAAATGCTTTCACTGCCAGCTACCAATTTTATATCATAATTCTTTCCTCTAAGTAGGTCATATGCCTGATGGATTTTATAGATGCCCACTGGTTGCTCCAACCTTGGGTTTATAAATATATTTCACAATGTCTTTCGAAATTAATTTTTCAAGTTTTATAAAAAAACAGGTTTCACTGTTAGTGTAGCAATTTATTTTTAATAAAAGGCTACATTTTGATCAAGCAAGAAATTTCTAATGAGCTCTTTCCTTTCTGAGAAACTCTCCAATATATCCATTAACTTGTCCTTTAAATCTATCAGTGATTTGAAGGCAATATTTTTTAAATCGATATTTTTGATATAGGCCTATACATGTTCATCCGGATTTACTTCTGGGCTATATGAAGTTGGTTTTACCAATTTAGTATTTCTTTTGGTAACTTTTCTAATAACACATGTACTGCTCTGCAATCATGGACTCTTGCTTGATCCCAAATTAAAGTGATGGGATCTGGTTCATCTGCTAATAGTTGTTCTAAGAATAAGACAATATCTTTCCCATTGTGAGGATGTTTACTGCTTCTATAATTTGATCTCCATTGCCACCACCAAAATCTGCATGGTCATATTTAAACACACCAGTACTTTTTTGAAAAGCGACATGTTTCAAATTAGCATTAGAAAAATCAACACCATCCAAATTTGCTTCAGTAAAGCTAGCTCCTTCTAGATTCGCATTTTGGAATTGGGCAGAACTTAAATCAGCACCATTAAAAGAGATATTCTTTAAGTTAGAATTCGAAAAGTTTGCATTAATTAGATCAAATTCTGCTAATCGGAAATAGCCGGAGTCATAATTTTTATTATAATTTTCTACATGTTTGGTAAAGTCGATATTACATAGTTGCGGAATTATATTTCTATTTGCATCTCTCCATTCATTCCATTTAACAGAACCTCCTAACCACTGATTTGTGCATTCTATAAGAAATTTTTCATGATCAGGGTTTGCTTTCATAGTAGTGTAAAATGAAATAGTAAGCCTAAATGAGATATTTTAATAGAGATTGGATTAACCAGATAATTTTACAAAAAAGGCATAAAAAAAATCAGCAAATGCTGATTTTTTCTACTGAAAAAGTTCTGATACTTTTTACTAGTTAAGAACTGTCTCCTCACTCTTAAGAGCAGTCAGTAATGTATGGTAAATAAATCCGTGTTTGCCATTGAGCAGTTTTACTCTGTAAAAATCATTCGAAGCGGCTTTTACTGCTACTGTGGCACCTCTCCGTAAAGTTGTATCTACTTCACTTTTTAGACTAGGGCCAACTCTAACATTTGCACTGTTTTTTACCTTTCCATATTTATTATTTAATAAATCAATAGCATCACTATTTACTTCTTCTGGGTAAATGGAAATATTATCTATAAAAGGTAATGGGTCTACCGGGCCATGACCTGTAGAGTAAATACCAAAATGGAGGTGAGAAGCGGTAAATTTCGCATTACCTGTATTACCTACTGTACCAATAGTATCTCCGACTCTTACTATTTTAGTTTTTATATATTGAGAATCTAAGTGGGCATAATATAAGCTTCTTTTCTTTTGTGGCTGATAAATCCAAATGGCTTTACCACCAAGCTTATTTTCTGTGGTACTGGCTAAACCAGAAACAGCTGCAATTACTGGTGTTCCTTTTGGTGCAAAAATATCTATTCCTTCGTGTGAGCGAACCCCGCCATCTCTACTAGCACCCCAATAACTTTGCACGGCTCTGGCATCTACACCAGCAACCGGAAAAATCATCTGTGGCTTTTTGCGAATAGAAACATCGTAATATCCTTGAGATAGCAATTCACTTTGCAATTTAAATATGTAGTTGCCTGCGTCTTTTATTTCGAGTTCTAGTGTACTGTCTCCTTCTTCGAAATAGGCAATTCTTTCTGCATCTAATTCTTCGCTACTTTTATTGGTGGTTTTAAACAGCTCTGCGAATAGCTTATCTTTCGATTGTATGTCGATAACCAATATTTCTCCCACATTTAGATCAAAATGAAAAGATGAAGCTTGCGGTGATCTTGCCGAAAAATAGCCTGTTTCTTTATAAGGTATATTAATAGGTACGGTGTTATATATGGCAGAATCCCAAGATGCTTCCCATTTGTCAATTAATGTAGAATCAAAAACATTTACCTTTTTTACAGAACTCGAATAAGCTTGCCTAGGTGAATATATATCTAATATCTCTTTTAATTTGTTGCATGAGAATAATACAAGTGTAATACCTATAAAGGCTCTAAATGTATTTCTGTACATGATAGTAATTTTCTGTTAAGGTTAAAATCAATTAGACAAAGGCATACTGAAGCAGATTTAATATTGAACCTACTTAGCACCCTTGCTTAATTTTTACTTTTAGTCGATCTGTTTTCTTTGGAAATAATTAGAAAGGTATTTGAACCTGATTATATGTTCGTGTATTACTTGAACCATTTCTGAATCCCAGAATTCGTAATGGTCTTTTAGCAATTTACTCAAAAGCATAATTATTTGAGAGGTATGAAATTTAATGGAATTGTTTTCAGTTTCGTTCTGCATTCTCCTTTCAGGTGTATCTATCGAAAAGTTTTCTACTTCATCTAAAAACAAATCTATCTCTTCATCTACATGCGCAATAGATAGCTCTTTATTTAAATGATTATATTTATCGTGATACTTAGCCAAGTATAAAAAGCAATTCACATGTTTAATATATGAATTCATTATATTATCTATAGCAGCTGTGCTGGCTAATGGTAAACTCTGTTTTGATCTAGTCTCAATATCTTCAGATTTCAAATACATAATATTATAAGTCTGGTTAATTATTACCTTAATATTATGGGAATTCCATGCCGACAGCCTCCTTTTTTAGGTAAGACATTGATAATCAATGATATATGAACAAACGAGTATATTTAATATGTATATACACAGTTTTTATGTAGAACCACTTACACAAAATTGTTTACATATTACTCAATTGTATTATTAGTAATTTTATGCCTTGTTAAAGGTGTTAAGGTTATAAAAATTAGATTATTCAATTTTCACCATCTGTTTACTAAAATCTCGCTTTGATAAAAATCTTAAATCTTCCTTCTTAAAAGTTGATGTATTGGGATAGGAGAGGTATGATTAAATAACCTTCTGACTTAACATAAATAGGGATTACGGACTATTTTCGATTTAATAAATACAATTTTGATCTAATTACTGTTTTCCCATTGCAATTTTAATTGACCTTTCTTCCTATACTCAAAGCTTGATAAATTAGTCAATATCAATTCACTGTTTTCACAAGATATAATAAATAAGTCATTAAGTTTTTGTATGAAACTTATTAGTCTAATATCTAAAACAGAATTAGCTTCAATTATTGGGTCTTTATTGTATTCAAAAAGGTTTACTTCTGATATGGTATTATTTTCAATGTTGTATATTTCTAACTTGTCATAACTATGAAATAATAGTTGATGAGAATTTAGATTTATTATTTCTTCATATAAATTATCGTTTTCTAATAAATCAATAGATAATTTTTCGATCATACTAGGATAATGATATATCTTGTAGAATCTATTTGGTTTAGTAATTGAAAAAAGACTTCCGGATTCTAAAAATGTAATAGGCCATGAATCATAGTCTGGGAATTCGTTTATGGAAATTTGCCCCTCTATAAAATTAATGATATAACTTGTAGTTCCGTTTTGCCCTGCTGCCAACCAAAGAACGACACTATGTTCATTAAAACCTGGAAATAGTATAAAAGAACTATTGTAGTTTAGGTCTTTGATCAATTTACTTGAAATGAGTTTAGAGCTCTTTATTTCGTATAATTCTAATTGACATGATTCTTCATCTATGTATTTTACTGCCCAAAAGTGATTTTTTATAACTATTACGCTGAGATATTCTGACTCAAAAAATCTCAAAACTTCATATTTGAAATTTATAATTGTTAGTCCCTCTTTATTTGCTATAAAGATCCTTGCCATTGGGTAAGAGAAGTCTATTGAATTGACTTCATTTTGGAAAGAAAATTCTCGGATAATTTCTCCTCTTTGATTTATTATAGTTGTATTGCCTACGCTATCAGCAGCTAAAAATGCATTTTCATCAACCGAATCTTTTTTTAGGTGTACGATCTGATGTTTTAGTTTTACTTTTCTGAACATCTACTTTTTAAGTAAATACTTTGAATTCTTTTCTTACTAATAACTACATATAAATATGTAGTTATTCCACTAGATGTAGAGTCCAAATGTATAATCTAAGGTTGAATGTAGCAAAAAATGAAATATGCAAAACTTAACATAAAAGAAATAAGGTGTTCGTTCCTTCCTTCCAATGTTCCGCAAAGCAAAAAAGCAAAATAGTTCTCGCTGCGTACAGGTAAATTTTCACGTAGCTTCACATTTCTAGTCAGCACTTGACCAAAAAATATACTTCGAAAAAATATGATTTATAGTATCAAAAGATTGATTCACTATACTTCATACTATAAGATATAAAACATTTATCTTTTTCCTTTTAGGATGACCTATTATATGTATAAAAGAATTGATGCTTTTAAACCACCACTATTAAAAGATCAATCCCACTGTGAATAGGACAAGTTGAATCTCCTTTTGAGAGTCTTTTCTGCTAAAAAATGTGAATTGTGTGGAATTTGGGAACTAAAATACTCAAAATTGTAACCATTTCACCACAACATTTCTTGGCACAGTATTTTCCCGATTTTTCTGGCATGCTATCAAATAATTGATAATCAGTTAGTTATGAGGTTTTATTCAATTTTTCGGAATTGTGGTACTTATTTTTCTTATGTACAATCAGAAACCAAATTTAAAATATCAACATAAAAGCAATGAGAACATTAAAATTTATTTTTCCAGTATTTTTTGGAGCAACAGTATTTTTCACGAGTTGCGATACTTCACAAAGGTCATCAGATAGCGCTTACGAAGAGATGTCAGAAGATTTTGAAGATAGAAGAGAAGATCTAGCTGAAAACATAGAAGACCAAATGGATGAGATTGACGAAGAAATTAGAATCAACGAATCTAAGTTCGAGCAATCTTCAGAAGAAGCAAAAGCAGAAATTAAAGATGAGTATAACGATGCTAAGCAAAACCTGATGGAAATTAGAAAAGAATTAGATCAGGAATTAGACGAGGTACAAAACTCAACTGAAGATACTTTCGATGATATTGAAAGAAAATTTAAAAACACAACTGCTAAAGTTGATAGCGAACTTGAAAAGTTCGGTCAAAAAGTAGAGAACCTATTTGAAAGCTAATAAATAAAAACTATCAAACAATTAACCAAATAATCTAAACACATAAAACTAACACTAGTCCGAAAGGACATAAGACTTAACCAATCACAACAGTCAACCAGCAATGAACACAGGGTTTAATTTACTATCTATCTTACTACTTATTCAAGGTAGATAGTAAATGCCCAAACTACTAGCACAAAGTCTGTAAATAAGTACTATAGCAATCCAGCTAGATTAAAGTAAATAAAAAATGGCTATAAGTAATCTTAAAATCAGGCAAATTAACCAAGCAGTTTTACTGAAAACAACATAAAAACAATTAGCACTTAAACATAAATTTTAAACACAAAAACTTTAAAACCATGTTACGTTGGACAATAGTATTTTTCGTAGTAGCCATTATTGCAGCAATTTTAGGATTCGGTGGTATAGCCGCTGGAGCAGCTTCAATCGCTAAAATTTTATTCTTTGTATTTCTGGTAGTATTTGTAATCTCACTATTGATGGGACTCACCAGAAAGAGACTATAAGAACCTTAACACTTAAATAACAACTGAACCAAATAAACAATCAATAACTAACACAATATCAATCGCAATAGATTAAACCAAATAACAAACAACCAATAAATAGATTCATGCAAATGGCAAAGAGATAATTGATATTTAACTAGGTTATCCTTGCTATAAAAAATTCGACTCAGTTCGAATAGAAGATAGATTTAAAATAATAAAGATAAAGATAGATAAACTAAGCGGTAAGTATTTGTAAATGGGAAAAGCCACTTCAATTTGAGGTGGCTTTTTTTGATTTATTATTCTACTACTTTAAATATTCCTCTTTGATCTTCGCTGGCAGAAATTAATGTCCAGCCGGTATCAGAGTTTTTATCATCTTTACTGGCAAATACTCTCCATCTGTAAGTTTTTCCAGCTTCTAATGCTGCTAATGAAGCACTGCCATCTGAATTATATTTTACAGATAACTGGCTCGAAGGAATGATTACATTTTTAGTTGGAAGCTCGTCTGCAGTTGCACCGAAACCACCCCAAACTACATTACCATTCATATCACTTACTTCTATTACATAATCAGAAGTACTTGAGTAAGCTGTCCACTCGAAAGTTGGCGTAGTGGTATTAATCTCAACCGGAGTTAAATCGTCACTTGTATTAGTAATTGTATTTACCTCCACAGTATTTGTAATGTCGAAAGTAAGTTCAACTACATCATCATTAAAAGTAACTTCTGTTTCACCAAACTTAGCAATTCTGTCTGGGTCCATTACTCTTGAGTCGTTTTCGAAGGTAGCTCTGGCGATAAACGTTCCAGAAGGTACATTGCTAATCTCGAATGATTGACCGCTAGAAAATGTATTTAATCCTGGAATTGCTTGCATTGTAATCGGGTGAACCAAAGCAATATCTACATCTTTATTTGAAGTAGATAAGTTTCTGATAGTACCATTAAATACACCAGCACTTCCACTTTGCATACTAATATTATTATCAGTAGACTCAGTGTTTGAAGTAACTGTAACATTAATACTAGTTGATGCATAACCTTTAATCCAAGCATCTGCCTGATAGCTACCAGCCTCTACATTAAAAATTGAGAACTCGCCAGACTCATTGCTATAAGCCGAGAAAGCTGTTTCTCCTGAAACTACAGTTACCAATGCACCTGCAATCGCATTTCCACCTTCTTTTACAGTTCCAGATATCCAACCGTTGTTAGAACCTTCAATAGCAAGCATTTCATATTCTAATGATTCTGTTGCACCTACTGTAATTTCGAAAGGAAGTGGAGACATGCTCAATGGAGGAATATCCTGATAACCTTGCTTGTTTAATCTGAGATAGTACGATCCTTCATTCAATTCTAAAGTAAAATTACCATCTGCATCTGTTTCAAGTGTTTCAATCGGCTCATTAGTGTCTGCATCAAATACTGTGATTAATACCTCAGCCAAACCAATTGTAGTACTAAGCTCTAGCACATTACCTTCAGCATAACCTGTTGTATCGGTTTCATCATCTTTGTTACACGAGCTAATGATAAATGTTAAAAAGAGAAATAATAGAAATATTGGATTCCGCATATAAGTTTTAGATTTTTTATATGCTTAACGTTTGTTTACATGTCGGAACATGTTTCGAAGAGTCTTTTTCGATGTATAAACATCTATTGCAATTTAAATTAAAATGCCATTTTTGAAAGAAAAGACTGATTTTATCATTTGAGCAAGTTCACCATTTTTTGTGGTGCTAGCTATAGATAAAATCATTAAAATTTAGAAGAATTTTGCCTTTATGTCTATAAATGCAATAATATTTTAGCATAAATTTGATTTTAAAATAAACTAAATTTTAACAAAAAGACTCATGGCAGAAATTAAAGGAATTGAAGGTTTAACCACAGAGCAAATAAACAAGGAATTGCAAAGAGGCGCCAAGTTTGTTGTTTTTCAGTACTGTATTTCACTTATTGTTGTCACTTTTAGAAGAAGTAGTGATATCTATTTTATTAGAGAAGGAGAATCTGCAGTTGGCAAAGGAATCGGATTTACCTTATTAACCTTTTTTATAGGTTGGTGGGGAATTCCATGGGGGCCAATCTATACTATTGGTTCTTTGTACACAAACTTAAGTGGAGGTAAAGATGTAACTCAAGAAGTGCTAAATGCTTCACATCAGAGTGCGCAACACGTTTAGTAAATATTTATATCATACAAGTCTCTTTAGTTTTTATCTTTTAGATACTAAAGAGACTTTTTTATTTCATCTATTTAAAAAATCAAGCTGATCTAGTAGATACAAAAACTTAGCTTTTACTTCATTTTTCGTTAACCTTTCCTGCTTGGGTGCTAATTTTTTTTTACAGTACTTTGGCCACATGTTATATGCAAATTATAAAGACTATCACAACTCTAGTGATCAAGACCTTTTTGATGAGATAAAAAGAGGTGACCAGCAAGCGTTTAATGAGCTATTTAATCGCTATTGGAAGAGTCTTTATGCATTTTCTTTCAGTACTTTTCAAGACAGCAATTTATCTGAAGATGCCACACAAGAAGTTTTTACGAGTTTGTGGGAGAAGCGTCAAAAGCTAATTATCCAGAATATAAGGGCATATTTATTTCAAGCGGTAAAGTTTCAAATAGCAGCGAATATTAGAAAATCTAGGTTTACCGATCTGCATATAAAAACCATTGACAAGATCAACTACATAAGAGATGTGGAAGAACAGATGAATTATCAGGAACTGGATAAGAAGCTAGAAAATACTTTGCAAGAATTACCAGAAAGATGCAGAGAGATATTTTATATGAGTCGCTTTGAGCATTTGAGTAACCAAGAGATTGCAGACAAATTGAATATTTCTAAAAGAACTGTAGAAAACCAGATTAGTAGAGCATTGCAAAAAGTAAGCAGCTCCATAGAAACCTCTTATTTTATCTTTTTACTGGTTTGCTACTTTGTAAAACAATAAGAATCATACTATCGGATATATAAAGGTGAGTCGGACATGTGTTTGATTCACCTTTTTTTATTGCAGTTTATTTGATTGCTCAGGTTAGTGAAAGTTACCAGATGTTTATCCGAATGTTTTAAGATTATGAACTGTATTAACAGTTTATTAAATCAATAGAAATCGAGCTTTTGTGTGTGTGAGTTTTTGCCCCTTCGCGATACATACCCACAAAAGAAAGATTATGACCAAAGAAGAGTTTTTCAAACTTGCTGATAAATATGCGAAAGGGACAGCTTCAAAAGAAGAGATTTCTTTTTTTGAAGAATTTCTAGAGCAGATGCATGAGCATCAGCAAAATTGGAATTTGGAAGCGGATGAGAAAATTCGATTAAGAATACTTCAAAAAATAAATAGAAGAATAAACAAACCTCAAACTAACTATAAATCTTATAGAGGAATTAGAGTTGGAGCTATTGCTGCTTCTGTGTTGGTATTAATCTTTGCTGGTCTATTTGTATATAACCTTAATAAACCTGAGAAGCCTGTAAAAAAGCTTGTAGAGTTTAAGGTAAAAAAAACAGAAAGAGGTCAAAAAAGCATCATCTACCTGAGTGATGGAACAACTATAAAACTAAATGCAGAAAGCGAATTGATTTACTCAAGCTTTGCAGGTAAAGCAGTGCGAGAGGTGGAATTAAAAGGGGAAGCTTTCTTTGATGTGGCGAGAGATACTTTACATCCTTTTATTGTAAAAACAGGCAATGTAAAAACACAAGTGTTGGGTACGTCATTCAACATTAACAGCTATGCAGAAAATAAAGATTTAAAAGTAACTGTAGCCACTGGCAAAGTACAAGTTAGTGATACTATAAGTAATCAGTCAGTTTTTCTGACACCAAACGAGCAAGCAAGTTTCAATTTTAAATCGGAAGCACTTACAAAGCAAACAGTTGATTTACAGGAATACATTTCTTGGAAAGATAATATCATATACTTTAACAAAGTCACCATTAATGAAGCTGTTGCCATTTTAGAGAAATGGTATGGGGTAAAAATTCAGCTTGAAAACAAAGCCATTGGAGACTGCATAATTAGCGGTAAATACAGTAATGATAACCTAAAAAATATTCTTGATGGAATTAAATACATCAAAAATATAGATTACGAATTCACGTCCGGCCAGACAATCATATTAAAAGGAAAATCATGTAATTAATCCACCTATGTAAAAACAATTACAAAGACCTTTATTCAATAAAAATTGCGATCCTAATAGAACTCAAATAATAACTTAATTATGAAGAAAAGTTTAATAAAACTTTTGATGCGTGCATCAAAACAGCTATTCTATGTCTTTCTCGCACAGATTCTATGCTTAAATCTGTTGCTTGCGGCACCAACTTCGGGGCAAAGTGTAAAAGATATTTATATCTCTGTTACTGCTAATCGCGTAACGCTTTTGCAGTTATTCAATCAAATAGAAAACAAGACTTCTTTCACATTTATGTATGATGAAAAAGTTTTAGGCAATACAGAATCTTTCTCTATTTACGACGACAGCATCAGTGTAGCAGATTTGCTTTTACACATTGCAGAAAAAACTGGTTTGCGTTTTAAACAAATTAATGAGAACATTTTTGTTACTCGCAAAGAAACTAAGGTTGCAGAACCAATAGAAAACTTCTTAGAAATTACCATTACTGGTAAAGTACTCGATGCCGAAACTGGCGAGCCACTTATTGGAGCTAGTGTAGTGGTAAAGAATACCAGAGTTGGTGGTATTACGGATGTGAATGGTAAATTTTCATTAAACATTCCAGACAATGCAGAAGCTTTAGTAGTAAGTTATGTGGGTTATGAGCCTAAAGAAATAGCAATTGGTAACCAAACAAGCTTCGAAATTTCTTTATCTACAGATGTTTCTGATTTAGATGAAATCGTAATTATCGGTTATGGAGACCAGACAAAAGCAGATGTTACAGGTTCTGTTACTCAAATTACTGAGAAGGAATTCCGTCAGGGTATCAATACTTCGCCAGATAACTTATTACAAGGTAAAGTTGCTGGTGTGAGAGTAGTGCCAACGAGTGGTGAACCGGGTGCAGGTATTAATGTAACAATTCGTGGTGTAGGTTCTATTCGTAATGGTAGTACTCCACTTTTCGTAGTTGATGGTGTTCCATTATCAAACGAAGATGCAAGCCCTACTGGTAGCGATGTTGGATTCGGTTCTTCTGCTGCTAAAAACCCATTAAACTTTTTAAATACAAGTGATATTGAGTCTATCAACGTATTAAAAGACGCTTCTGCAACTGCTATTTATGGAGCAAGAGGTTCTAACGGTGTAGTAATTATTACCACTAAAAAAGGTTCGAAAGGAAAAGCTACTTTAGGTTTAGATAGCTATGTTGGTTTCTCTAATCTTTCTAATAAACTTGATGTTTTAGATGCAGATGAATACAGAGAAGCTTTAGGTACAAATACAGAATACGATCACGGTGGAAGCACAGATTGGCAAGATGTTATTTTCAGAAATGCAGTAACATATAACAATGCACTGTCATTCTCAAAACAGACTGATTCCGGTAACTACTATGTGTCATTGTCTAATATGGATCAGGAAGGTATCGTAGAAAATAGCAAGTTAGAGCGTATTACTGGTCGTATAAATGCTACTGAAACTTTTCTAGATGATGAAAGATTAAAAGTAGACTTGCACTTAACAGCAAGTGAAACTAAAGACTTTGGTGTGCCAACTAGTGATGATGGAGGTTCAAACGGTCAGCTAATTGTGCATACTTTAATGGCTAACCCAACTCAAAATGTATTTGATGCAAATGGAGACTATACCAACTTCAACTTAAATGCACATTATAACCCAGCTTATTTATTAGATATTTACGAAGATCAAACTCGTACTTTAAGAGTTTTAGGTAACATCCAGACTTCTTTTAGAATCTTCGATGGTTTGGAATATAGATTTAATGCCGGTTTAGACAGATCAATTGCAGAAAGAAATGTTACTATTTACCCGAACATTACCGACTTGAACCAAACAGGTATGTATGTGCAAAATAACATTGAGTCTAAAAGCTCTTTAATCGAGCACTACTTAACATACAATGCAGATTTTGGTTCGCACGATATTACAGTTTTGGGTGGTTTCTCTTACCAAAAATTCGAGAACTCAGGAACATCTTTTTCAACTACCAACTTAGCAGATAAAGAGGATGGAGTTTCTCCAATGAATAACCCGGGCTTTGCAGGAACACAAAATGGTTTGCCATCTGGTTCTGCTCAAGTAAATGAATTGCAATCTTACTTCGGTCGTGTAAACTATTCTTTCGCAGGAAAATATCTTTTAACAGCATCAATGAGAGCTGATGGTTCTACTCGTTTTGGTGAAAACAACAAGTATGGTTATTTCCCTTCTTTCGCAGCAGGTTGGAATATTTCAGAAGAGAATTTCTTGGCAGGAACTACTAACTGGTTAGACGATTTAAAATTACGTGGTAGCTGGGGACAAACTGGTAACCAAGAAGTACAAAACAAAATTACTCAAGCAAGTTATTCTTTATCTGGTGCAGACGGTTACTATTTGTACGACGATCTCTCTCTAGTAAATGGATTATCGGTAACAAGAACACCAAACCCAGATTTAAAATGGGAAGTATCTACTCAGTTTGATTTTGGTATAGATTTCAGCTTGTGGAGCGGTAAGATTTACGGTACTTTAGATTACTTCAGCAAAACTACTACAGATGCCATCTTAAATGTAACTGCAGAAACGTTGAGCCCAACTACCAATGTGTGGATTAACATGGATGGAGAAATTGTAAACAAAGGTTTCGAGTTTATGATTGGTTCTCAATTAGTACAAACAGATAAATTCTCTTGGTCTGCAGATTTCAACGGAGCAACATTAGACAACGAAATCAAAAACCTTCCTGTAACTGCGATTTACTCAGGTTCTATCTCTGGTCCTGGTCAGTCTGGTGTGTTGGCTAACATTTATACAAATGGATATGCAGCAGGTTCTTTCTATTTGTTGGAGCATGATGGTTATGATGAAAATGGTTATGATGTATTGAAAGACAACAATGGTGATGGAGCGATTACTAGTGATGACAGAGTAATTATTGAAGGTGCAATTCCTACTTTCTCTTATGGTTTAAACACAAACTTAAACTATGGAGCATTCGATTTATCACTTTCTTTCATTGGCCAAGCAGGTGGATATTTGGTTAACAACACCAACCTAAATGCGCTTAACATCAACAACCTAAGTTCAGACAGAAACGTGGCGACTGCTTATTACGAAGATGGAGCTAATTCAGCTAATTCTCCTCAGTTATCTACTTTATATCTTGAAAAATCAGATTTCTTTAGATTAAACTCGGCGAGATTAGGCTACAACATCAATACTTCTAAAGTGAATTGGTTGAGCAATGCAACGGTATATGTAACAGGTCAAAACTTATTTACCATTACAAAATACACAGGTTTCGATCCATTAGTAAACAGCCCTAAATCTTCTGGTGGTAATCAGTCTTTGGGTATCGATTATCCTCGCTATCCAACTGCTCGCACCATCATCTTAGGTGTTTCTTTAAAAATATAACTCAAGCTCTAGTACATATTAAAGAATTTGAAAGAATATCATTATGAAATTTAAATATAACAGAAGCTTACTTTACGCGCTTACCACTACGGTACTTCTTATGTTTACACAATGTACCGATTTGGAAGAAGAAGTACTCGACGAAGTACTTGGTGGTGAATCAGCAAATATTGAAAGTACCCTTGCTGCAGCTTACGATCGTTTGGGCGATGGTACTTTTGTAAACAATACCGATGTACTTGCTTTGCAAGAATATACCACAGATGTTGCTTTGTTACCAACTCGTGGTAGCGACTGGGGAGATGGTGGAAAACACAGAGAAATGCACGAATTTACTTGGACTCCATCAAGCTCAAACGTAGCTTCAAGCTGGGATAAACTGACGAATGGAATTACGAGATCATTAACTGCGGTAAAAACTATTAGCGAAAGTGATGATGCACAAAGAGACATGTATTTAGCAGAAGCTAAAGTGTTATTAGATTTTTATATCTACACTACATTAGATTTATATGCACAAGCTCCTTACCGTGATCCATTGGTAGAAGATGCTCCTTTAGAAATTAGAACTGCTCCCGAAGCAATTGATGAATTAATCGAAGAGGTTGAATCTTTACTTCCAGATTTATCAGCATTTGGCCAAAATTCTACGCATACTGGTAGATTTACGAGAGAAGCTGCTTACGCTTTCTTAGCAGAGATGTATTTGAATCGTGCAGTGTTAAAAGACAGATACAATGCTGCTTCTGCTTTCGATTTTACTGAAACTTCTGTTGATGGTGCTTCTACAGATATGGATAAAGTAATTGAGTATACTTCTAAAATTATAGATGGCGGTGCATTCCAATTAGAAAGCAACTATTTCCATAACTTCGATATCGATAACTCAGGTGCTTCTGAGCATATCTTTGCGATCGTACAAAAAGTAGATTACATCCGTAATGGCGATAACGATTTGGGTTATGTACACCAAGCTAGAAATCAACGTCCTTCTCCAAACACTCGTGGTACTAATGCGTCTTGTACTACACCAGAATTCTTTGCTACTTGGGACAACAACCGCGAAGACCCAAGGTTCAGCAGAAAATATCAGTATTCTGATGGTACTTGGTTTATGAATGATGGAACTACTGGAAGTGTACCTGCCGAAGATTTTGTTCCTAATTCAGATAATGATGTGTGGTTCCACTTTAACAGAGGTTTATTGCATGGCCAGCAGTATGGTCCAAAATTGGGGGAAGATGGTGATTTTATTATGACTGCTGATGGAAGAATAGAGGTGTTCCAATTATACATGGAAAAAAGTGCTGAGACTCCAATGGACTTTACGCCAGAGTTAGATTTTGATAATCCTTACGAAACTATTTTTGCTCAGAACGAAATTAACAGAGGTGTGCGTATTTTCAAATTTGAGCACGATCCTGAAAATGGAAATGGTTCTAGCAATGTGGATATTCCAATTTACAGATTAGGTGGAATCTACACCATGCGTGCTGAAGCTTACTTCCGTAAAGGTGAAACTACTTCTGCACTAAACGATATCAACGCATTAAGAATTAGCCGTACTCGCGAAGAGCTTTATGGTAGTGTAGCAGGAACGCCAATTAACTCTTTAGATGAAACTACCTTATATAATGAGATCGGTTTCGAGTTATACTGGGAGTTAAAAGACCGTCCGAAGGCGATTCGTTTTGGTAGATACGATGAGGCTTACACTGGAAAAGCGGCGACAGATCCTTTCCGTAGAGTGTTCCCGATTCCTCAATCAGCGATAGATGTAACGGAAGAGCTTACACAGAACTATGGTTACGATCAATAAGAATTTTTTCTGATTAATAATAATTCAAGCCGTTTCAACTGATTTTGAAGCGGCTTTCTTTTTTAATTTCCTTCGGTTATAGTAAAGTAAAAAGTAGTGCCTTTTCCTTCTTCTGATTCTAGCCAGATTTTTCCACCTAAACTTTCAACAATCTTTTTTACTATAGATAAACCTATGCCTGTTCCAGAGTATTCATCTCGGTTATGCAATCGCTGAAATATTTGGAAGATTTTATCAAAATATTCTTTAGCAATGCCCAGCCCGTTGTCTTCAACAGCGAACTGCCAACCAGAACTAATTTGTTTGCTTCTAATATTTATAATAGGGCAAGTATCTACCCGCTGATATTTAATGGCATTGCTAATAAGGTTTTGGAAAAGTAAAACTAATGGCGATCTATAACTTTTTA
>PBYL01000074.1 GCA_002729595.1 Thalassovita sp.
GGTAGGGAAGAAACCCTAGAATCGATGGAAAATGATGCCTTAAAAGTAATTGAAGACGAAATTTTTACCCCTAAACAAAAGCCAGTCTATTTTATTAAAAACATGGCTCATCATTTTCTAGAAATACCAGATGAGTTTCTTTTTAGATTAGACAATATGTTTCTGATAAGGAAGCCACATGAAATGTTGCCATCGCTTATTAAAAACATTCCGAACCCGGTGATGCTAGATACTGCTTATGAATTACAGTATCATATTTTAAACAAGCTATTAGAAAAAGGCATTGAGCCGATTGTGGTAGATTCTAAAGAGTTGTTATTGCAACCAGAAGTAATCTTATCTAAACTTTGCGATAAACTGCAAATTCCTTTTGATAAAAACATGCTGAGTTGGGAAGCCGGACCAAGAGAAGAGGACGGTGTGTGGGAAAAATATTGGTATCATAGTGTGCATAAATCTACTGGTTTTGCAGCTTACAAGCAGAAAGAAGAAGAGGTTCCAACTCATTTGGAAGGCTTATTAACTGAGTGCAGTAATTTGTATGATAAAATGTATGAGTATGCTTTAAAGGCATAGTATATTTGTTTGGGCAAGTGCAATTACAATTCTCTAAGGCTTTAGTAAAACTGCATTTGTTAATTAAAAATCAAGTAAATTATAAATAAGACAATCACTAATAATTAAAATATGGCTCAATCTAAAAAAGTAGAATTACCAAACCCTAAGAATGAATTTATAAAGGTTTATGTGAATGGAGAAATTGTACCAAGAGAAGAAGCAAAGGTTTCTGTGTTTGATAGCGTGGTACAAGGTGGCGACTCAGTATGGGAAGGTTTGAGGTTATACGACGGAAAAGTTTTTATGCTTGACGCGCACCTCGAAAGATTGATGAATTCTGCTAAAGTACTTGCTTATGCAGCTGTACCTACCAAAGAAGAAGTTAAACAAGCTATTATAGATACCTTAAAAGCAAATGAAATGTACGACGATGTGCATATGCGTTTGACTTTAACAAGAGGTAAAAAAGTGACTTCTGGTATGAACCCTAAGTGGAACCAATACGGATGTACACTTATTGTTTTACCAGAATGGAAAGCGCCTATCTATCGTAATGTGGGATTAAAATTGATTACATCATACATCAGAAGAAACAACCCTCAGTTTTTAGATTCTAAAATCCACCACAATAACTTGTTAAATAACATTCAGGCTAAGATCGAAGCCAACTTTGCGGGTGTAGATGGAGCTGTAATGTTAGATATGAATGGTTTCCTTTCTGAGACAAACTCTACAAACATTTTCTTAGTGAAAAAAGGAAAATTATACACTCCTTTTGCTGATAGCTGTTTGCCGGGCATTACCAGAAACTTATTGCACGAAACAGCGGCAGATTATGGTTTAACCAGCATCGAAAAGAATCTGAGTGTAACAGAAATGTATACTGCTGATGAGATGTTTACAACAGGTACAGAAGGTGAGATTGCCCCAGTTTATGAAGTAGATGGTCGTGTAATTGGAGAAGGAACAACTGGCCCAATCACCAAGAAGGTACAAGAAATGCACTTAGACCTAATAGAAAGATTAGGCGAAAAGATATTGTAATTGATAAGATACAATTGCTACAAAAAAAATAAAAGGCTGCCAGTTTTAAATCTGACAGCCTTTCTTATTGCTAAAATTCTTTTTCTAATATAAATCCCAGTTACCGTTTCGGTAGTAATTTGGAAGAACGGGATTGTGAATCATATTTACTTCTACACTTGCTGAATCAAGTTCTATTAAGCCTTTCCCAAAAGAAGTGATTAAAGACATGGCATCATTTGTAAGCCAGCGGGTATCAACATCATCAAATTTCAGAGACCTTAATACTGGCTTAAGTTTATCTTCTGGAATTGATTTAGCACCTAAAACCCAACCCCATTCACCCAGAGTAAGTACTTGATTATGCAAAGGAATGGTGTTAAAGCCTGCTTCTCGAATCGTTTTTTCGATGCAGTAAAAAGCTTTTGTTGCATAATATGGGCTACCAGACTGCACGATAATTACACCGTTTGGCCTTAATTGTTGATAGCAAAGTTTGTAAAATTCTAGCGAGAAAAGTCTCCCTAATTCGATCGTTTTCGGATCAGGAAAATCTACGATAATCACATCGTAAAATTCCATGGTTGTTTGGAGGTAGGTGTAAGCATCTCCATTTTGCACGGTTACTTTCTCGTTGTTAAGTGCATTGTTGTTTAGAGAAGTAAATATTGGATGTTTTTTACCAAGCTCGGTTACTTTTTCATCCAGATCGACCAGTTTAATAGTTTCTACTGATGGATATTTTAAAACTTCTCTGGCAACACAACCATCACCACCACCAAGAATCAACACGTTTTTAGCACCGGGAACGAGTTTCATTGCAGGGTGTGTCATGGGTTCGTGGTACAACCATTCATCAAATGAGCTTAATTGTTGGTTGCCGTTTAGATATAGCCAATAGTAGTTTTTCCACTGGGTAACTACAATTTTCTGATATTTTGATTGATCTTGATAGACAACTTTATCTCTATAGCGCTTTTGTTCTCCATATTGAATAATATCATTAGAGAATAAAAATCCTGAGGTGATGATTATCAATACAAAAACACCTGCCGAATTAATAATGAATAAAAATTTCTTATCAATTAGCTTTTTAAACTTGAAGAATAAGCCAACTGCAACTAGAAAGTTTACAGCTCCTAAAACAAAAGGAGTGTAGGTTAATCCTAAAAAGGGAAGGCCTATAAAAGCGAAAAATACACCTCCTAGCAAACTTCCGTAGTAATCTTTTTCCATCACGTTGGAGATGTTTACTCGCAAATCCTCATAAGATTCATTCAATCGGGTTACTAGTGGAATTTCCATACCAATGAGCAACCCGATCATAATACTCATCATATAAATGATAGTACCATCTAGTTCGAAGGAGTAGATATATAGCTTTTCATTAAAGCTAGAATAGATAGAAACTGTGTAAGCAGCCAGTGCACTTACAGATACTAGAATTGAAAGCGCAAATTCGATGAGTACAAACTTTTCTAGTAGGTGAGTATCCATAAACTTACTTATGCGGCTACCTAAACCCATAGAGAAAAGCATCATGGAAAGTACCATTGTCCACTGGAAAACTGAGTTCCCTAGAAAATAAGTGGCAAGTGTTGAGAGAATATACTCAGCAACAATTCCAGATAAACCTGTGGCGAATAATGCTGCTTTTAAAATGTTAGAGTTACTGAAAAAGGATTTTTTTTCTGACATCAACTAAATCGACAAAAGAGATTAAAAAATTTGGGCAAATCTATAAAAAAATACCATTTGCCAGCTTTAGCAAATAGTTATTTAATTAACAGCAATTTTATAGATTGATTATTAAGAAGAAAATTAAAATGTCTGTTTTTAGCGTGTTTTAAAAGATTAGCCAATAAAAAAGCCGGCTCAAGGCCGGCTTAAATTTGTTATCTTCTGCTATAATTAGGAGCTTCTCTGGTAATCGAAATATCGTGTGGATGACTTTCGTGAACACCAGCAGCAGTAATTTTAGTAAACTCAGCATTGTGTAATGATGTAACATTACCAGCACCGCAGTATCCCATACCTGCTTTTAAACCTCCTATAAGTTGATAGATTACCTCACCAACTTTTCCTTTAAAAGGAACTCTACCAGAAATACCTTCAGGAACTAGTTTTTTGATGTCGTCTTCAGCATCTTGGAAGTAACGGTCTTTAGAACCATGCTCCATGGCTTCAACAGAACCCATACCTCTGTAAGACTTGAATTTACGACCTTCGAAAATAATCATTTCACCCGGAGCTTCTTCAGTTCCTGCTAGAAGTGAACCAATCATTACACTGCTTGCACCACCAGCAATTGCTTTTACAATGTCACCAGAGAATCTGATACCACCATCAGCAATAAATGGAACGCCAGTACCTTTAAGACCTTCAGCAGCTGAGAATACCGCAGAAAGCTGAGGAACACCAACACCAGCAATAACCCTTGTAGTACAGATACTACCTGGACCAACACCAACTTTAACACCATCGGCACCAGCTTCGGCTAGGGCTCTTGCACCAGCAGCAGTAGCTACATTACCTACAATTACATCCAAGTCAGGGAATTCAATCTTCACTTGTTTTAAAGCGTCGATTACCCCTTTAGAATGTCCGTGTGCGGTATCGATACCTACTACATCAACACCAGCTTGTTTTAATGCATGGATTCTCTCCATCATGTCGCGGGTAACACCAACGGCAGCACCTACTCTTAATCTTCCGAACTGATCTTTACAAGCATTCGGCCTGTCTTTGTTCTTTAGAATATCTTTGTAAGTTATTAATCCGATTAATTTGTAGTTATCATCTACAATCGGAAGTTTTTCAATTTTATATTCCTGTAGAATTTCTTCTGCTTTTTCGAGACCAATACCTTCAGGAGCTGTAATTAGGTTTTCCTTAGTCATGATCTCAGAAACTTTCGCACTCAGATTTTTCTGAAAACGTAAATCTCTGTTAGTAAGAATTCCTATTAGCTTCTGATCTTCGTTTATTACAGGGATACCACCAATTTTAAAATCTCTCATGATTTTGTTGGCATCTCCTAAAGTTTGATCAGGATTTAATGTAATAGGATCGAGTATCATTCCACTTTGAGACCTCTTCACCCTTCTTACCTGCATGGCCTGGTTTTCAACAGACATGTTTTTGTGTATAAAACCTAAACCACCTTCTAAAGCTATAGCAATAGCTAAGTCGGCTTCTGTTACAGTATCCATAGCAGCAGAAACCAGTGGAATATTAAGCTTTATATTCTTTGTAAGATAAGTAGAAGTATCGGTATCGCGGGGAAGAACTTCTGAGTAGGCAGGTAATAATAAGACGTCGTCGTAGGTGAGCGCCTCATACAAAACTTTATGATTTTCAGTGGACATAGCAAATTAATTTACCTATTTAATTTGCCGGTCAAAATTAGTCAGAATATGTAAGAAAAAAAATTTCTTTTATTAACTCTGCTTAATTTTGTAATCTTTTTAACATTACACTTAAATTTTAGGTTTGCATTAAGTTAACAGACTATTAAATTAGAGCTTTATACAAACAGTAAAAGATCTGAGTCTGGTACAAAAAAGTATATTCGGAGTGCATGAATTGTCCGGGTTTTCTAATTTATTTGAAGTTCAATTTATTGATAAAATATGTATGCTATAGTCGATCTTGAAACAACAGGAGGCTTATCGGAAGTTGACAGGATCACTGAAGTAGCAATCTTTATTCATGATGGTTCTAAAATAGTCGATGAGTTTACCTCTTTAGTTAATCCAGAAAGAGAAATTCCTCCCTTTGTTGCCCGCCTTACAAACATCTCAGACGAGATGGTGGCAGAAGCACCTCGTTTTTTTGAAGTTGCCAAAAGAATAATCGAAATGACGGAGAATTGTACGATCGTGGCGCATAATGCCAGTTTCGACTACAATTTTTTAAAGCATGAATTTAAAATGCTTGGTTACGATTATCGCAAAAACAGTTTGTGTACGGTGCAGTTAAGTAGGGTGATTTTACCCGGAATGAGATCGTATAGCCTTGGTAAGCTTTGTAAAGAAATAGGTATCGATTTAAGTAGCAGGCACAGAGCATTTGGCGATGCCAGAGCGACAGTTACACTATTTGAAATGTTGCTTGAAAAAGGTACCAGAGGCGTTTTTGAAGAATATCTTTCTCTAGATTTGTATAGTGCCAAACACCACCCGAATGTATCGCCAGAAACCATAGAAAACCTAAAAGAAGAAACTGGTATTTATTATTTCCACGATCAAGAAGGGAATATTATTTACATCGGTAAGTCAAAAAATATTCGTACTCGGGTAATGTCGCATTTTACAGGCAATACCACTCGAAAAGCAAAAAAATTAAAAAATGCCATAGCCGATATTTCTTTCGAATGTACGGGTAGCGAGTTGGTAGCTTTATTAAAAGAAGAATCTGAAATTAAAAAGCACCAACCGTTTTTTAATTCTGCCTTAAAGCGTGGCGAGTTTAGATATGGAATTTATGCTTATCCAAATAAAAATGGATACATCAATCTAATAGTTAGAGACAAGCGAGCAATGAAAGTAGAACCTGTAATCTATGTTTATTCTAAAAATCGTGGAATAAAGATGATGGAACAGGTGCTCGAAAAATTTAAGCTTTGCCAGAAATTATGTGGTTTGTACGAATCTAGAGATTCATGTTTTAATTACATGGTAAGCTTATGTAATGGTGCTTGTGTTGGTAAAGAAGAAGTTGAGGTATATAATAGACGTGTGGAGCAGGCAATAGCTTATTTAAAAGGCAAGGGGCAAAATTATTTTATTGTAGATAAAGGAAGGCACAGTAATGAGCGAACTGTGGTGCAAATAGAGAATGGAAGGTACAAAGGTTTTGGTTATTTAGATATGGAAGAAGCTTATGTAAATGCTACTGCCCTGAAACAAGTTATTATACCTTCCAATGGAAATAAAGATACTTTGCAAATAATTACGACTTATCTCAGAAAGAAAAAGGTCGAAAAAATTATTAGATATTAAATCTGTTGTTGAGCGCTTTTCCCTGATTTCGTTACAGGAACAACCGTAACAATTCTAAAGTCTTCTACATATTTTTCTATGTAAACACCTGAAATAGTTAATGCCTTTTTCTCAGCAAAGCTTCTTATTTTATCATTGGTATCAGTAGCAGAGGGAGCTACTACGGCTTCTGCTTCTATACTTGCTTTAATAGCACTGCTCGCCTCAAAACTCTTTTTAGTGAAGCCTTCTGGTAAATTAGCAACTGGGCTTTCTGGAATTATACCAATTAAAATATCTAGGGTATCAACTTCGTCTGGGTCTTCAAAAAAGCATATACTAAAAGTACCTTCAATTATTCCTTGCTCATATTGCGTGTGAATGGCATTTACCAAACTATCCATAGTTTTATCGTAAGGTGTGCCATGGTACATTTTCCCAACAATTTCAAAAGCTGGTTCTTGAATTAAATCTAGTTTAACTTCTGTAAAACCTCCTAGTAAATAATAAGAAACCACTAGTATTACGCCTAATACTATCCAGCTTATAATAAATTTTTTTTTCATGCAGATATTTTCTAAAACGTGAGTAAAGAAGCTGTTACTTCTATAATTGAAGACAAAGTTATGATCATTGAGTAAAACATGAATATAAAAAAGGTTTTGAATGCAGTTTTTATCCATGAATCTTTATAAACTCTCCTAAACATTAATAAAGTATAGATCATAAAAGTGACTAATCCATAAGCAATTAATGCAGATAAATCTGTGTATGTATAATGTATGAGTATAAATACAGAAGATATAAAAAATAAATAGGTGTGTAGGTGAACTGAAAAAATTAAATGGTTGTAGTATAATTTGTGTTTGCTTAGGTAAAACACTTTAAGCAAAAAGGCGAAAAATGGAATTAATAAAAAAAACATCACTGAGATATTTTCTATTATTTCATTTAATAAGTATTGAGGACTACTTGTCTGCCCAACTTTCAACCACTGTTCAGCCAGTTTTTTATTAAAATAGTTTTTTTCAGAGGCATGCATTGAGTCTAGGAGTGCATCTGCAGTCATCTTCTGATCTCTCATCCAGATGTAATATAATTTCTGTTGGTTGTATTTATAATCTACACCCAAGAAATTGACTTCACTCATACTCATAGTATCGAAACTCAATTGAAGTAATTTCAACTTGTTGTCTTTAGAAAAAACATTTACGAGAGAGTCTACTTCTGCAGTTTGTATTATGCCTTCTTCATTTAAATCAGAGAGCAGATTGCTCAATGTTTTGGTTGAGTCTGCAAGTACAAATTCGTTAAAGGCATTATCTATTTCTTTTTCACTAACAATGTTAAGATTTAGGTCAGATTTAGATAATTGAATGTTCTGAGAAAATAAAAAGAAGAAAAAAATAGTGGTGACTAAATATAGTCTAATTGGGTTGACATAAAGTTTTCGTCTTCCTTCTAGAAACTTAACAGTTAAATGTCCTGGTCTGAAAAGAAAAGGGAAAATACTTCTGAATAGTTGAGAGTCTAGATTTAAGTAATTATTAATAGACTCAAAAATTAGATACCAAATAGCATATTTGTAGTCAGTGTTTTCTTGACCACAATTAGGACAATAAGAATTCTTTTTTGATAAGGTGTAATTACAATTTAAGCAATAATCCTTAGGGTGGCGGATGCGCATTTAAAACTAAATATTAATAGACTTTTATAAAATCCCGAAAATACACACAAATCGGGGTGAAATAAATAGAAAAATGTAATTTTGAATTTTTATTAGAAAAATTCTGAAAAAGTGAACACTTACGGAAAAATATTCAGGATAACCACTTATGGAGAATCTCATGGCAAAGCACTGGGAGTGGTAATTGATGGTTGTCCTGCAGGGCTCGAAATTGATGAGGAATTTATCAATGAAGAATTGAGAAGAAGAAGACCTGGGCAATCTAAAATTACAACACAGCGCAAAGAAGCTGATGAGATTCAGATTCTTGCTGGTGTATTCGAAGGCAAATCTACTGGTATGCCAATTAGTTTGGTTGTTTTTAACGAAGACCAAAGGAGTAAAGATTACTCTCATATCAGCGATAAGTTTAGACCTTCTCATGCAGATTATACTTTTACCGCTAAATATGGGATAAGAGATTATAGAGGAGGAGGAAGAAGCTCAGCCAGAGAAACATTAGCCAGAGTAGCGGCTGGGGCGATTGCCAAGCAATTTTTAGCTACAAAGAATATTTCTGTAAATGCTTATGTGTCGCAAGCAGGTAATATCACTTTAGATAAACCTTATCAGGAGTTAGATTTATCAAATACAGAAAATAACATTGTAAGATGTCCTGATGATAACACTGCCGAACGTATGATTGAGCTAATCGATCAAACAAGAAAAAATAGAGATACAATTGGCGGTGTAGTAAGCTGTGTAATTCAAGGAGTGCCAGCTGGTTTAGGCGAACCTGTTTTTGATAAGCTACATGCCGAGTTAGGTAAAGCTATGTTAAGTATCAATGCTGTAAAAGGCTTTGAAATTGGCAGTGGTTTTAAAGGAGTGGAGTTAACTGGTTCTGAGCACAACGATATTTTCTATACCGATGAGGATGGAAAAGTAAGAACTAAAACCAATAATTCTGGTGGAGTTCAGGGTGGTATTTCTAATGGAGAAGATATCTATTTTAAAACTGCATTTAAGCCTGTTGCTACCATTATGAAAGACCAAGATAGTGTGAATGAAGCAGGTGAAAAAGTGACAGTTACAGGAAAAGGAAGGCACGATCCGTGTGTTGTACCGAGAGCTGTACCTATAGTTGAGGCAATGTCAGCAATTGTAATTGCAGATTTTTACCTCAGAAATGTGACTTCAAAGCTATAAAAGGGCCAATATTATAAATACTTGGCTATAAATAAAAAATATTTTTAAGGGTGTTTTGTAATTAGATTACAATATTCCTACCTTTGCAGACCGAAAAAGAATTAAAGGATAAAAACGATAGCATAAATGCCTACTATACAACAATTAGTAAGGAAAAGTAGAAGTAAGCAGATTTCAAAATCAAAATCTCCTGCTTTAGATTCATGCCCTCAAAGAAGAGGAGTGTGTACTCGTGTGTACACCACGACACCTAAGAAGCCTAACTCAGCTATGAGAAAAGTAGCAAGGGTAAGGTTAACTAATGGTAAAGAAGTGAACGCTTATATTCCTGGTGAAGGTCACAACCTTCAGGAACACTCAATTGTGTTGATCAGAGGAGGAAGGGTAAAAGATTTACCTGGTGTAAGATACCATATTGTTAGAGGTGCTCTAGATACAGCAGGAGTAAACGGTCGTACTCAAAGAAGATCAAAATACGGAGCTAAAAGGCCAAAAGAAGCTAAAAAGTAAATAAAAATTTAAGCAATTAAAGAATTATGAGAAAGGGTAAACCTAGTAAAAGATATGTTTTGCCTGACCCGAAGTTCAAAGATACTTTGGTGACCAAGTTTGTGAACAGTCTAATGTTGGACGGCAAAAAAAGTACTGCTTATTCAATATTTTATGATGCTTTAGAGATAGTTGAAAAAAGACTTGGCAAAGATGATGCTTCTGTAAATGGTCTTGAGGTATGGAAAAAAGCATTAAACAACGTTACGCCAGCTGTAGAGGTAAAGAGTAGAAGGGTTGGTGGAGCTACTTTCCAGGTTCCAACGGAAGTTAGACCTGAAAGAAAAATGGCTCTTGGTATCAAGTGGATGATCACTTTTGCCAGAAAGCGTAACGAAAAGACAATGAAGGAGAGATTGGCAGGAGAAATCTTAGCTGCTTCAAAAGGTGAGGGTGCTGCAGTTAAGAAAAAAGACGATACCCACAGAATGGCAGAAGCAAACAGGGCATTTTCTCATTTTAGATTTTAATAAAAGTGGCAAGAGATTTAAATTTCCAGCGTAATATCGGTATCATGGCTCACATCGATGCCGGAAAAACAACAACAACAGAACGTATACTGTTCTACACCGGACTTAGTCATAAGATCGGTGAAGTACACGACGGTGCTGCTACAATGGACTGGATGGAGCAGGAGCAGGAAAGAGGTATTACTATTACTTCTGCTGCAACTACTACCAATTGGAAGTATCCAACTACTCAAGGTCAAGCAACAGCAGACACTAGAGATTATCGTGTTAACATCATCGATACTCCAGGTCACGTGGACTTTACTGTAGAAGTAGAAAGATCTTTGAGAGTTTTGGATGGTGCGGTAGCGTTGTTTTGTGCTGTATCAGGTGTAGAACCTCAGTCTGAAACTGTATGGCGTCAGGCAGATAAGTATAAAGTTCCAAGAATCTGTTTTGTTAACAAAATGGATAGAGCTGGTGCCGACTTTTTCAAAGCTGTAAACGAAATTAAAGATAAATTAGGTGCTAACCCTGTTCCTTTGCAAATTCCAATCGGAGCTGAGGAAACATTTAAAGGTGTTGTTGACCTTATCTCAAACAAAGCTATTGTTTGGAATGAGGAAGATATGGGTATGACCTATGAAACAATCGATATTCCAGAAGATATTGCAGACACTGTAGAAGAGTGGAGACAAAATTTGATTGAGTCTGTAGCGGAATACGATGAAGCATTATTAGAGAAATTCTTCGAGGATTCTGAATCTATTACTGAAGCGGAAATTAAAGCTGCAATTCGTGCTGCTGTAATTGATATGTCTTTCTCTCCAGTACTTTGTGGTTCAGCATTTAAAAACAAAGGTGTTCAGGCATTACTAGATGCAGTAGTTGCATTCTTGCCTTCTCCTCTTGATTTGCCTCCGGTTTCTGGTCTTAATCCTGATACTGAAGAAGAAGAAACTCGTAAGCCTGAAGTAAGCGATCCATTCGCTGCACTTGCTTTCAAAATCGCAACTGACCCTTACGTAGGTCGTCTTTGCTTTATGAGAGCTTATTCTGGTGAGTTGAACTCAGGTTCTTATGTGTATAACATGAGAACAGGTAAGAAAGAGCGTATCTCTAGATTACTTCAGATGCACTCTAACAAGCAAAATGCAATTGATAAAGTAGAAGCAGGAGATATTTGTGCGGGTGTTGGTTTTAAGGATATCAAAACAGGTGATACATTAGTAGAACTTGGTAAGCCAATTATTCTGGAAGAAATGACTTTCCCAGAGCCAGTAATTGGTTATGCAATTGAGCCTAAAAAACAAGCTGATGTTGATAAATTATCTAATGCTATTACTAAGCTTGTAGAAGAAGATCCTACTCTTACTGTTAAAACTGATCCAGAAACTGGTCAAACAGTATTAAGAGGTATGGGTGAGCTTCACCTTGAAATTATCATCGACCGTCTTAAGAGAGAATTTAAGGTGGAGATTAACCAAGGTGCTCCTCAAGTTGCATACAAAGAGGCTATTAACTCTAGTATAGAGCACAGAGAGATATTTAAGAAACAAACTGGTGGTAAAGGTAAATTTGCTGATATCCAATTCGAACTTGGACCAGCAGAACCAGGAGAAGATGGTAACATCGCTCCAGGACTTCAGTTTGCAGACGAAATCAAAGGTGGTGCAATTCCAAAAGAATTCATCCCAGCTGTTCAGAAAGGTTTCACAGAAGCTATGAAGAACGGTGTTTTAGCTGGCTTCCCTATCGAAGCTATGAGAGTTAGATTATTCTTTGGTTCATTCCACGATGTTGACTCTGATAGTCTTTCTTTTGAGATGGCTGCTAAATTAGGATTTAAAGAAGCTGCTAAAAAATGTAGTCCAATTATATTGGAACCAGTAATGAATGTAGAAGTAGTTTCTCCTGATGAGTATACAGGTAACGTAATTGGTGACCTAAACAAACGTCGTGGTTTACCAAAAGGTCAGGATGTAAAAGGTGGTGCGGTTGTAATTAAAGCTGATGTGCCTCTTTCTGAACTATTCGGTTACGTAACTGATCTAAGAACTATTACTTCTGGTCGTGCATCTGCTTCATTGACATTCTCTCATTATTCTGAGGTGCCAAGAAACATTGCAGAAGATGTAATTGCGAAATCTAAAGGTTAATTATTAGAGGAAGATGACCTCTTCCTCTTTATATTCTAGAAACTTCTAAAACATATTGGCAGACGGCTAATAACTTTAATTATGAATCAAAAAATTAGAATTAAGTTAAAATCATACGATCATAACCTTGTAGATAAGTCTTCAGAAAAGATCGTGAGAGCTGTAAAGGCGACTGGTGCAGTAGTTAGCGGTCCTATTCCTTTACCAACAGTAAAAGAAAAATTTACTGTGTTGAGATCACCTCACGTAAGTAAAAAGTCTAGAGAGCAATTTCAACTTTGTACTTATAAGAGATTAGTTGACATTTATTCTTCATCTGCTAAAACTGTAGATGCTCTTATGAAATTAGAGCTTCCAAGTGGTGTAGATGTAGAGATCAAAGTATAAATTGAATACCCTTTAATTCAAAAAAAGGCCTCTTTAATATTAAAGAGGCCTTTTTTATTTCCATCGATATATTTTACAATATCTCTTTAATATCTGAGATTATTTTTTTAGCCAAATTGTCAGCCTTAGAAGGTGAATCAGCTTCCGCATATATCCTAATAATAGGTTCAGTATTCGATTTTCTTAATTGAACCCATTCTTTATCAAAATAGATTTTTACACCATCAATTGTGTTAATTTCATTATTTTGATATCTAGTTTGAATCTCAGCTAAAATCTTATCAACATCAATTGTTGGGTTTAATTCAATTTTGTTTTTAGAGATCGTATAATCTGGATATGTTCTTCTTAACATTTTAGCAGACCCAGAAAATTTTGCTAAATGGCTTAAAAACAAAGCAATTCCCACTAGTGCATCTCTACCGTAATGTAAATCTGGATAAATAACACCACCATTACCTTCTCCGCCGATTACAGCATCTACCTCTTTCATTTTGTTTACTACATTCACTTCACCCACAGCAGCTTCAAAATGCTCACATCCATTGTTTGTCGAGACATCTTTTAATGCTCTGGTAGAAGATAAATTAGATACAGTACTGCCTTTTTTATGTTGTAAAATATACTCAGCAATAGAAACCAATGTATATTCTTCACCAAATGGAGTTCCATCTTCACAAATAAACATAAGTCTATCAACATCAGGGTCGACAACTATACCCAAATGAAAATTACCATTTTCTATTTTACTGCATATTTCAGTAATGTTTTCTGGTAAAGGCTCAGGGTTATGAGGGAATTTTCCGTTTGGATCACAGTAAAGTTCAGTGACATTTTCAACACCTAATGCCGTGAGTAATTTAGGTAAAGCAATACCACCAGTTGAGTTTACGCAATCAATTATTACATTGAAGTTTTTGCTTTTAATGGCTTCTACATCCACTAAAGGAAGCTGAGTGATCATTTCAATGTGTTTCTCAATAGCATCGTCTTTGTGCCTGATACTACCTAAATGATTGATTGTAGCAAAATCAAATTCATTTTTATCGGCAATTTCTAAAATTGATCGACCAATTTCATCTGAAATAAACTCACCTTTATTGTTCAATAACTTAAGTGCATTCCATTGAGCAGGATTATGACTGGCTGTAATAATAATTCCTCCGGCTGCTTTTTCTTCTGTTACCATTACTTCAACAGTAGGAGTAGTCGATAATCCTAAATCAATTATATCGCATCCCATGCCTATTAGAGTAGATTTTACAAGGTCGGATATCATCTCACCAGAAATTCTGGCATCTCTTCCAATAACCACTTTTGCATTCTCATTCTCGCTTTTTACCCAATAGGCATAAGCAGCAGCATATTTAACAACATCTAATGGTGACAGGTTTTCTCCTGGTTTTCCCCCTATAGTTCCCCTAATTCCAGAAATAGATTTGATGAGCGTCAAGATATAATAATTTAGTTTAAAAAATGTGCTTTTTTCTTTTCATGAACAATTGTATGAAATTGATATGAAAAAGAACTAATTAAAATCTAATCTTTAGACATTGTAAAAGTATTACAATTTTCTAATTAGACCTCAGGTTTCATATTAAAAATTAAGAATCATTAAATTATAAGTTCATTATAAAAGCGCCAGTATTTCTTGTAAATTTTATATGATTAGCACTTTTTTTTAGCTGATTTAATAATGAATTAGTTTTATAATTTGAATTAGATCCATCGAACACAAATAGCTTACTTTTTACCTCTTCTAATTGGCTAATACAGTTAATAGCATTATTATTTATAATAAGTAAATCACTTGCAGGAAGATTTAAATTAGCCAAATTATTACTTGCCAGACAAATACTTTTGCCCTCTATA
>PBYL01000075.1 GCA_002729595.1 Thalassovita sp.
AAAAAGAATGCTTTTCCAATCCTTAATTTTTTCTTTAGCAGCACTTAGTTCAATTCCATGTTTTGTGGCAAATTCCTCAATTGAGCTTTTTCGGTATAAAATATTTACTTCATCTTCCCAATTGCCATCTATTTTCACACTGTAAAAATCTTCTATTAACTCAATATCATTGCCAAGTAGTTTTACTAAATCCATGTATTTCCAAGTATAGAATTTGCCTTCTACACCTTCGCTATCGGCATCTAATGCAGAATAAAATCCGCCTTCTTCACTTTTCAATTCTCGTAAAACAAATTCGATACTTTCATCAACTACTTCTTTATAAAGTGGATTAGCATTTTGCTGATAAGCTTTACTGTAAAGACTGATTAGTTGGGCATTATCATAAAGCATTTTCTCAAAGTGGGGCGCAAACCATTCTCCATCAACAGAATAGCGGGCAAAACCTCCACCAACTTGGTCGTAAATGCCGCCATATGCCATTTTGGTTAAGGTATTATTTAAATGCTTAGCACTCGCTTCATCTTTAAAGAAATGAGAATAGCTAAGAAAAAAGTCGTACAACACAGGCATAGGAAATTTTGGAGCACCAGTTTCGCCACCAAATTTCTCATCTGCTTTCGAAAGTAATTTAACCTGAGCAGCCTTAATTTTTTCTGCCTGAAACTCGCTTTCTAATTCTCCTAATCTATATGTTTCAGAAAGATTTCTATTTAATGAATCCGCAAAACCATTGGCAGATTTATCTAACTCAACTCTTTGTTCTCTAAATGCAGCAGCAATCTGTAATAAAGTATTTCCCCATCGCTGTGGTGGAAAATAAGTGCCACCATAAAAAGGTTTTGCATTGGGCATTAAAAACATATTTAATGGCCAGCCACCTTGCACACCCATATTTTGCAAAGCATCCATATAGATCTGGTCTACATCTGGTCTTTCTTCACGATCTACTTTTATGCAAACAAAATCTCTATTCATAATCGCAGCTATTTCTTCATGCTCAAAAGATTCTCTTTCCATCACGTGGCACCAATGGCAAGCAGAGTAGCCAATACTTACAACAATGGGTTTATCTTCTTTAACGGCTTTATCTAAGGCTTCTTTACCCCACGGATACCAATCTACCGGATTGTAAGCGTGCTGAAGTAAATAAGGACTACTTTCTTTTATAAGCTTATTGGGTACTCTGTTTTCTTGTTCAGTCACAATGCAATTGTTTTTATTTCTGATTATTTTGGTCTGATATTTTGCTCAGACAATAGCTTCACATGCCTAACATAAGAATAATTTATTACTCCGTTCAGTTCATCTTTATCTTTTTTCCTGTAGTGTTATTTGCGCAGTTTAAAAATGTGAGAATTGATGCTGCCAGAGGTACAATTGGTCCTTGCGAACCGAGTATTGCCATTAATCCATTAAACCCTAAAGAAATAGTGGTTGGGGCTGTTTTGGAGAAAGTATATTATTCTAAAGATGGTGGAGCCAAATGGGAAGAACAGAACTTAACATCGGAATATGGTATTTGGGGTGACCCTTGTGTTGTGGCAGATCATCAAGGTAATTTCTATTATTTCCATTTATCTAACCCAGATAAAAACGGATGGTTTAGTGAGAATTTGTTAGACAGAATCGTTTGCCAAAAATCAGTAGATGGTGGTAAAACATGGAATAATGGCTCGTTTACTGGCATGGCTCATCCTAAAGATCAAGACAAAGAGTGGGCAACTGCTAACCATTTAAATAATGAGCTATATGTTACTTGGACACAGTTTGATGCTTATAATAGTTTTGAGCCGGGAGATAGCACAAATATTCTTTTTTCTAAGTCTGATGATTTTGGAGAAACTTGGAGTGAGCCGCTAAGAATTAATCAAATGGCAGGTAATTGTTTAGATGATGATTTTGCTGTCGAAGGTGCTGTGCCTGCTGTTGGAGTAGATGGCGAAATATATGTTTCTTGGAGTAGGGGAAATGAAATCTATCTAGACTATTCTACAGATGATGGAGAAACTTGGCAAGCAAATGATAAAGTAATTGCCAAACAGAAAGCCGGTTGGAATTTTGACATTCCCGGAATTGGCAGAGCTAATGGCATGCCGGTGATCCATTGCGATATTGCCGAAGAAAGTGAATTTTACGGAAGAGTCTACGTGAATTATGCAGACCAAAATAATGATGGCTCTGATACAGATATTTGGTTGATTTATTCAGATGATAAAGGGGAAAGTTGGTCTGAGCCAGTAAGAGTAAACAACGATAGCACAAACCAACACCAGTTTTTCCAATGGATGGATGTCGATACAGTTACTGGTTATGTTTATATCATCTTTTATGATCGCCGAAACTATACAGATAACCAAACAGATGTGTATCTGGCTTATTCAAAAGATGGTGGTGCGCATTTCGAAAATATTAAAATAAGTGACAGCCCATTTAATCCTCAAAAGGATATATTTTTTGGCGATTACAATAACATTTGTGTTTACAATGGCATTGTAAGACCTGTTTGGACCAGACTGGAAGACAGGGTACTCAGTATCTGGACTGCACTTATCGATTTTAGCGAGTAATTATTTCTTTTTCCCTTCGCAATCCTCTTTTTGGCAACTGCCATAAAAGTGTAAAGAATGATCTTCAATATTAAATTGATAGAATTCTTCCACCATTTGCTGTATTTTTTGAATACGAGGGTCACAAAACTCCATAATCTTGTTGCAATCTCTACAGATTAAGTGGTCGTGCTGCTTAAAACTGTGAGATTTCTCGTACAATGCTAAGTTTTTACCAAATTGGTGTTTGGTTACCAATTTACAATCTAGCAGAAGATCAAGAGTGTTATAAACGGTTGCGCGGCTTACTCTGTAGTTTTTGTTTTTCATATTGATGTAAAGCGATTCTACATCAAAGTGTCCACCACGCTCATAAATTTCCTCTAATATAGCAAAGCGTTCAGGAGTTTTCCTTAAGCTTTTGGTTTCAAGGTATTCTACAAATTGTTGTTTTATGTTGTCAAAATTCTGAAGTGTTCCTCTGGCTTCCATAAAAATCTTTAATGAATCTATCTTTTTTCTTCCAACAAAAAATATGGCTTTAAAATTCTATTTATTAACGATTGAAGCAAGTGCTCCACCTATTAATTGCGGCCTATCAGCCAAAAATTATGATTTTATTTTAGATTTACAATTCTGAATCATTTCTAAAGCAATAGAATTAAGAATATTTATCTGATTCAGAAATAAAATTGATTGAAATGGATACGATAAAAATAGGAATTATTAATGTTTCTGACAGAGCAAGTGCAGGCATTTACGAAGATATTCCGGGTAAAGCAATAGTAGAAACCTTAAATGATTACCTTACTTCTTCTTGGGAAAAAGTTTATAAAGTAGTGCCAGATGAGCAACACCTCATTTCTCAAACTATGATAGACATGGCAGATAAAGAAGGTTGTTGCCTAATTGTTACCTCTGGTGGAACCGGTCCAGCCAAAAGAGACGTTACTCCAGAAGCCACAGAAGCGGTATGTCAGAAAATGCTTCCGGGTTTTGGTGAGCTAATGCGACAAGAAAGTCTTAAATTTGTGCCAACAGCTATACTATCTAGGCAAACTGCCGGTATAAGAAATAATACTTTAATTATTAATTTGCCAGGCAAGCCAAAAGCAATTAGAGAATGTTTGGATGCAGTTTTTCCAGCAGTTCCTTATTGCATCGATTTAATAGAAGGGCCATACCTAGAATGTAATGAAGCTGTAATTAAACCTTTTAGACCAAAATCGAATTAGCATAAAAGGTTTAAACTAATTATTAATAAAATTAAGAATACGAATGAATTCTTACAGGATGAATGTTCTGCCATTCATCTGGTAAATCAGCATATTTATGAAAAGACAGGCGGAAGCAAAAATACCTACCGATGAGGGACACTTTGTGATGATTGGTTACGCTGATCAACCAAACGATTACATTCCACACTTTGCCTTTGTAAGCGATAAAACAGATTATACAAAACCAGTTTATGTGAGAATTCACTCAGAATGTATAACTGGAGATATTCTTGGTTCTCATCGCTGCGATTGTGGCGATCAGTTAAAGGAGTCGATGAGAATTGTTGGGAAAGAAGGTGGAGTAGTTATTTATTTGAGGCAAGAAGGCCGTGGCATAGGCATTTTAAACAAGCTCAGAGCATATGTTTTGCAAGATCAAGGTTTTGATACTGCCGAAGCAAATGAGAAACTAGGGCTAGAAGTAGACAAAAGAGATTTTTCTGTAGCAATTGAAATATTAGAAGATCTCGGTATTAAATCAGTAAAATTGCTTACAAATAATCCAGAAAAAGTAAAGGCAATAGAAGCGAGTAGTATAGATGTACACGAGCGTATTCCTTTAATTATCGAGCCAAACGAAGATAATTTACGCTACCTTACTACCAAAAAAGATGTGATGGGGCATTTTCTAGATTTCCATAATACTAAGCACAAGCATTAAGAAAGCCCCATATGTTTTATAAGAGATTTTCTTTTCAGATAGTAATTAGAATTGCTTTTCTCTTTTTAACACTATTGGGATTTACCATAATTTTTGGCAATAAAGACTTGTTCTTCAATCAGATTATCTTGGGGATAATTATTGTGGGGCAAGTCTTTGAGCTTTTAAACTATGTAAATCGAACCAACCGCGAATTACAAAAATTTCTAGATGCAATAAAGCATTCAGACTATACAGTAAATTTCACTTCTAAAAAATTAGGCAATACTTTTCAAGGTCTAGATAAAGCTTACGAAAGTATCATCAATTCTTATAAACAGGTTAAAATTGAAAGGGAAGCACAGTTTCATTTTCTTGAAGTAATTGTTGCACATATTGATGTGGGTATAATTTCAGTAAAAAACAACCACGAAATTGTACTGATAAATGATTCTGCCTGCCGTTTGCTTAAAGTGCCAAAACTAAAAAACTGGAAACACCTGCAACAAAAAAATCTATTGTTTGCAGAAACTGTAGAGTCAATTTTTGATGGTGGTAAAAAGTTGATTGAGATTGCCGGAAAAGGAGAGACTAGAAGTCTTTCTATCAATGTAACCCCAATTACATTAATTGAAGAACCTTATGTAGTAATTACGCTGCAAGATATTAATACAGAGATTGAGCAAAAGGAATTGGAAGCGTGGAATAAGCTAATTCGAATACTCACTCACGAGATTATGAATTCGCTTACACCTGTTGCTTCATTAACCGAAACCATTTTAATGCTTTTAGAAAATGGGCAAGGTTCTATTAGAAAAAGTGATGAATTGGAAGATGAGCAAATCGAAGATATACACTTCTCTCTGCAAACAATTTTAAGAAGGAGCGAAGGGATGTTGCACTTTGTAGAAGATTACAGAAAGCTTACCCGAATTCCAGTTCCAGAAAAAAGCACAATAAGTGTTGAAGATGTTTTTGAGTCGGTAAGGCAATTGTTACAAGTCGAGCTCAATAGAAATAATGTGAAGTTACTAATAGAAGTAGCTGAAGAAAACCAAGAGATTTTTGCAGATCAAAGATTAATTGAGCAAATTTTAATCAACTTGATTAATAATGCCATTCATGCTACAGAAGAAGTTGATCATCCACAGATCACACTAAAGTTTTTCGAAAGGGATAAAGAAAAGGTAATTCAAGTAATAGATAATGGCTCTGGTATTGACGAAGATAAGATGAGTAAAATCTTTATTCCTTTCTATTCTACCAAAAGTAATGGCTCTGGAATTGGCTTAAGCTTGTCTAGAAACATCATGAACCTTCACAATGGCACACTGCAAGTGCACTCAGAAAAGGGAAAAGGTGCTGTTTTCTCATTAATTTTCAGGTAAAAAATCATTGTTTTTAATTATTTTAAAAAAGGGCGAAATGTTCACCATAACTTTAAAGTAATTGTTTAGCTCACAAAAAAATAATCTTTATATTTGGGCACGTAATAAAGACCAAAACTAAATAAAAAGATGAGTTTTATTCACAACATCCACGCGAGACAGATTTTCGATTCAAGAGGCAATCCTACAGTAGAAGTAGAAGTACATACTGACAATGGTAACATAGGACTTGCTGCTGTTCCTTCAGGAGCTTCAACTGGTGTACACGAAGCAGTTGAATTGAGAGACGGCGACAAATCAGCTTACATGGGCAAAGGTGTATTAAAAGCTGTAGCTAATGTAAATGAAGTAATTGCTGAAGAATTGATAGGAATGCCTGTTTTCGAGCAGAATTACATAGATAAACTGCTTTTGGATCTAGACGGCACAGAAAATAAATCAAAATTAGGCGCTAACGCTATTTTAGGTGTTTCTTTAGCAGTTGCAAAAGCAGCAGCTTTAGAAGTAAACCTTCCATTATACAGATATGTAGGTGGGGTAAGTGCAAACACACTTCCTGTTCCTATGATGAATATCATCAATGGTGGTAGTCACGCTGATAACTCAATTGACTTCCAAGAGTTTATGATTCAGCCAATTGGTGCTGACACATTCTCTGGTGCACTTAAAATGGGTACTGAAGTATTCCACAACTTAAAAAGTGTATTGAGTTCTAAAGGAATGTCTACTAACGTAGGTGACGAAGGTGGTTTTGCTCCTAACTTAGGTTCAAACGACGAAGCTATCGAAGTTATCCTTCAAGCAATCGAGAAAGCTGGTTACGAACCAGGTAAAGATGTGCTTATCGCTCTTGACGTTGCAAGTTCTGAGTTCTACTTGAAAGATGAGAAAGTATATCACTTCCACAAATCTTCAGGTGAGAAATTAACTTCTTCAGAAATGGCTGGTTACTTAAAAGAAATGACTGATAAGTATCCTATCATGTCTATCGAAGATGGTATGGACGAAGACGATTGGGCTGGATGGAAAGCACTTACTGAAGCTGTTGGAAAGAAAGTTCAATTAGTAGGTGACGATTTGTTTGTAACTAATGTAAAAAGATTACAAAAAGGTATCGACGAATCTATCGCTAACTCAATCCTTATCAAAGTTAACCAAATCGGTACACTTACTGAGACAATTAGTGCAATCAACCTTGCAAAAACTAATTCTTACACTTGTGTAATGTCTCACAGATCTGGTGAAACTGAAGATAACACAATCGCTGACCTTGCAGTAGCATTAAACACTGGCCAGATCAAAACTGGTTCTGCTTCAAGATCAGACAGAATGGCAAAATACAATCAGTTAATTAGAATAGAAGAGCAGTTAGGAGAAGTTGCTTACTTCCCAGGAACTAAAATCTATAAATAATAACTAGATTGAAAATTATATGAGCCACAGTGCATTTGCACTGTGGCTTTTTTTATGTTTCATAATTATGAACAGAAGCTTCTGCAAGGCTTCATTCTTTCATATATGGTTCCCAATGGCCTGAAAAAGGCAATTATTTGTTAATTGTTCCTTAAACATTTACTTAAAACAGTCTTCTATATTTGATTTTATGAATTGCTAAAATCATCGGATATGAAGCTCCAGAAAAGAAAAGTAGATGTAGTGGTGCTTTCAGATGTACATTTGGGTACTTATGGATGCAAGGCAAAAGAACTGTTACAGTACTTAAAAAGTATTGATCCGGCTAAACTCGTGTTAAACGGAGATATAATTGATATCTGGCAGTTCAAAAAAAATTACTGGCCAAAATCTCATATGCTTGTAATAAAGCATATTACCACACTGCTTACTCAAGGAGTGCCTGTGCATTATATTACAGGCAACCACGATGAAATGATGCGCAAGTTTGCCGGTTTGCAAATGGGTAACCTAAGCATCCAAAACAAGCTGATTCTAGACATTAAAAAAGATAAAGCATGGGTGTTTCATGGAGATGTGTTTGATGTGTCTATGCAACACTCAAAATGGATCGCTAAGCTAGGAGCAATCGGCTACGATTTTCTTATTCTATTTAACAGACTCGTTAATTTTTTCTGGGAGAATATTTTAGGAAGAAGTAAAGTCTCATTGTCTAAAAAGATAAAAGACAGTGTAAAGAGAGCTGTTAAATACCTCAACGATTTTGAATTAACTGCCGCAGAAATTGCCATTGACAACCATTACAAATATGTAATCTGCGGACATGTACATAAACCAGAAATTAGAAATATTCAGACAGATAAAGGATCAGTTACTTATCTCAATTCTGGAGATTGGGTGGAGAATATGAGCGCTTTGGAGTATAACAAAGGTGAGTGGGAGCTTTACCGATATGCAGAAGATGAATTAATGAAAATTAATGCTTCTTATGCTGAAGACGAAATGGCATTACCCAATAAACAAGAACTATTTAAGAATCTAATGAAAGAACTGACTTTTGTTGTTTGATTTATCAGTTTTATACCATTTATGAAGATTTTGTATGCCGTTCAGGGAACGGGAAATGGTCATTTAAGTAGGGCTAGAGATATTATACCTGAATTATTGAAGAAAGGTGAGGTTGATATACTTGTTAGTGGAACACAGGCAGAAGTAAAACTGCCATATGAGATTAAATATAAAATGCATGGTCTGGGCTTTACCTTTGGCAAAAAGGGAGGCATAGACTTTATGCAGACCTTTAATGACTTTAGCGTCTTTAAACTGGCTAAAGAAGTTAGGCAGGTGCCTGTAAATGACTACGATGTAATTATTAATGATTTTGAGCCTGTTACTGCTTGGGCTTCATATTTCAGTAAAACACCGTGCATTGCATTGAGCCACCAAAGTGCGATACTGTCAGATAATTCGCCAAAGCCTGAGGATGAAGACATGATTGGCAAGTTGATTTTAAAATACTACGCACCAACTAAAACTAGATATGGTTTCCATTTCGATAAATTCGATAACAACATAACTACGCCTGTAATTAGACAGGAAATAAGAAATCAAACCCCGACCAATAAAGACCATTATACGGTTTATCTGCCTGCTTTCGACGATGAATACATTGTGAAAAAGCTGAAGAAAATAAAAGATATAGAATGGCAGATATTTTCTAAGCATAATAAATATGCTTACCGACAAGATAATTTACACGTGCAACCCATAGACAATGAGAAGTTTATAGAAAGCCTCACCACATGTAGAGGAATTTTATGTGGTGCTGGTTTCGAAACTCCTGCCGAAGCACTGTATCTTGAAAAAAAACTAATGGTTTTACCCATGAAAAAGCAGTACGAACAACACTGTAATGCGGCTGCTTTGGCAAAAATGGGTATTCCTGTAATTAATTCTTTAAAGAAAAAGAGTTTGAAGAAAATTGAAGATTGGGTACAAACTGGTTGCTTGGTAAAAGTAGATTATCCTAATGTAACCGCTGACCTCATCACCGAAATTTTTGACAACCATTTACTTAGCGCATCTAATAAACAATAACTATCAGAAATGTTGAGAGATAATTCTCAGTTACTCGACTTTATCCGGGATAGGATAGGTGAGTTTGATTTGATTGAACCCAGAAGAAAGCAAACATTGGGTTTAATCTCGGAGCTTATTTTGCCTGCGGCACTAGCTGGCAGAAATATTTCATTCTTATTTGTGTGTTCAGATAATTCGGTAAGAACACAGTTTTGCCATATTTGGATTAAGGCGGCAGCCCAGTATTATGGCATTCAGAATCTAAAGTTTTTTTCTGGAGGTGTATCTGTAAAAGGCATACCTCAGCCACTCATTAATACACTTAAAAGTGCTGGTTTTAAGGTGAAAAGTTTAACTAACTCTAGTAATCCGCACTATGCCATTAAAATTAGTAGAGAGCAAAACTTGGGTGTATTTTACTCTAAGTACATCAATGTAAAAGAAAATCCCAAAGAAAATTTCTGTGCCATTATTACTTGCCAAGATGTGGAGCGAGAACTAAACCTCAATATGCGAACACATCTTAAAGTTACAATTCCTTATGCTTCTCCAGAGAGTATTTTGGGTGCAGAAGAAGAGCAAGAAGAATATAATGTTTTGGCAAAGAAAATAGCTCGTGAGATGCTGTATATTATGTCTACAGCGCACGAAATTCTGCTCGAAACTTTAGATGAAGAAGAATAGGTGAGGTAGTAATTTGCTCTTATTTCACTTAAAATCGATTATTTTAATATCTTACATAGTTCAACAAGAGGTGATGAGTTTATTTGCCAACTCTCACCTTTATGATACTTTGTCTAGCTAAGAATATCAGTTTTAAATGAGAGATTTGCTTGCCTACAATCCTATATTTTTAATTTTTACCTCTTTTTTAATTGGTGCACTTCTCACTGAAATCTGCAAGAAACTGGATATTATAAGTTATTTCTTAAACATGGATTTTTTGAGTGATGAGCAGACAAAGCAACTGGGGATTTTAAAGTTTAGATGGATTCTGATGCATTCTTTTATGAGTAAATTCAATCAGAAGCTTAAGTATGATGGAAAAGCGAAAAAACTGAAGTTGGAGGGATTAGTTACGGAAATGAACTATGCCGAAATCAGTCATTTTTTTGCTTTTCTATTTCTACTAGTAATCAACATCTTATTTTTCTGGTGGAATATTAATTGGGCATACATAGTATTTTTCTTTTTTATCAATGTGGTATTCAATCTCTTTTTTGTATTTATTCAGCAATACAACAAGCGTAGAATAAGAAGAATCTTACAAAAGATGTAAGCAAGAAATTTTTTCTAATTTTGAATAGAAATTAAATATTCAGTTGAATTATATGCTTAAAAAGGGGACTTGCTTATATCAGGAGTTTTATTGTGAAGAGAATATCTGGCATCTATGTCAGAAAAAAGAGTTGCAAAACCTCAACTGCAAAGTAATTATTCTGTTACCACTTTACCAATACATTGCCGTTTGGCAGAGTAGACTGGCAAAAAAGAACATGCCTATCTTGTGGGATTATCATGTAATTCTCTTGGTGGAAGAAGAAAATAGCATTTGGCATATTTACGATTTCGACACAGTACTTCCATTTAAAAGCAAAGCTGAAGACTATTTTAATGTGTCGTTTTCTGAGTGGTATCCAGATTTTTTGCCATTTATAAAGTTGATCGACCGTAAAGAGTATGTTAGCAATTTTCATTCAGATCGGTCTCATATGGTAGATGAATTCGGTAATTGGGAAGCTCCACCTCCTGAGTGGCAAACTATTATAAATGAAGAAGGAGTACCACTGGCCGATTTGCTCAATCTGGAAAACCAAACAATCGGAAAATGCTACTCCTTTACTGAGTTTAAAACTCGATTTAAATTTTAATTTAGCTGTTTTCTACAGCTTCTTTACCAGCTTCCATCACTGCATATTCTTCCAGTGAATTAAACTTTTCGGCTGGTAGATTTTCTTTGGCTACACCACAATTTGGTGGGCGAAAAGATTTCTCAGAACTCCACCATTCTTTGGCGTATTCTCTAGATTTTTCTTTATCTACATCAAACATTTTAACATAGGTATCAGAAACTATCCAAGGTTCTTCTTTACCTGCATATTTATTAAAAATCATTTGCCTAATACTTCTAGCAGAAGGGTCTTGATTTTCGAAATGAGAAATGGTATATGATTTAGTTTCTGGTTGGAGCATCATCATATCCCAGAAAGATCTGGAATCTATAATCTGTGCGGAAGTTAACAAATAACCTTCTCCAAATTCTAACATCGTATCAGAAATATCACACTTGGCTGAAGCTGGTTTTTGTTTTTTCTTCCCAAATATATTGTTTAAAAAGCCCATCAATCTAAATTTTAATAAAACGATATACTAATGTATTCTGTGAAATTGAATATAGATAGTTAATTTTTATAAGTGGTTGGTTAAGGAAAGCACTGGCGGTAAAAAAATCGAAATGATTGGAAAGTGCTTTAATTAGTAACTTTTCATGATTAAAGACGCGAACGCCAGTGGAGAGGTTGCCTATTTATGGAAAAATAAATTGATTGTTACATGAGAGGTAATATTTGGATATATTTATGGAGAATCGATATAAATAAAGCTAATTACCCCTAAACAAATGAACTGTCTAAAGGCTGCATCCTTCAAAAAGAAAGCATCATCTTGCTTACTCATTTTAACATTTTTAATTTTTGCAATAAGTTGTAATGCACCTCAGCAAATTGAAAGTAAAAAGCCAAATATACTTTTTATATCTATAGATGATTTAAGGCCTGCTTTAGGTGCTTATGAAGATTCGATAGCCATTACGCCAAATCTCGATCAATTCGCTAGTGAGGGAATGACTTTCAGACAAGTCTTTTGTCAGTCGGCAGTTTGTGCACCATCCAGAGCTAGTTTAATGACAGGTTTGAGACCAGATTCAACCAGAGTTTGGCATTTGGGTGACAAGTTCCGCGAGATAAATCCAGAAACGGTAACTATGCCTCAGCACTTCGCGAAATTTGGCTATCATACTGTAAACATTGGTAAGATATTCCATAATTACATGCCAGATTCTGTTTCGTGGGATGAGCCAGATTTAAGACCTGGTCAGTTTGTAAAACCAGACTGGATTGGCAGAGATGGTGAGACTTTTTATATCAGCGAAGCGGTAAACAAATCACAAGAAATAAGAAGAGATTCTTTGTTGAAATTAAGGCCAGTTAGATATGCTGATGGATGGAACACCGGACCAGCTTGGGAAGCTGCCGATGTGCATGATTCTTTGTATTATGATGGAGCACAAACAGAATTAACTAAAAGAACACTAACTAGACTCGCTAAGATGGATGAACCATTTTACATGGGACTGGGCTTTTTTAGACCGCACTTGCCATTTGCTGTGCCTAAAAAATACTGGGATTTGTATAACCGAGATAAAATTCCATTAGCAGCGAACCCGAATATACCAGAAGGTGCACCTTTGCATACCATGAATTCTATGTATGAACTTAGGCATTACGATGGATTTGGTCATATTGGTCATCCAACTTCAGATTACCGAATGAGCGAAGATACAGTTCGCATTTTACGACATGGCTATTATGCAAGTGTAAGTTATGTAGATGCATTGTTTGGCGAGTTGGTTAACCATTTAAAGAGACTGGGTATTTATGAAAATACCATTATTATTGTTTGGGGAGATCATGGTTGGAAATTGGGCGATCATAATAGTTGGGGAAAAATGACCAATTATAATATTGATTTAAAAGTGCCTATGATGATTCGTTACCCAGATCAACCAAATAGAGGAGCACAGACTTTTGCGATTACAGAATTGGTAGATATGTTTCCATCATTATGTGAATTAGCTGGAATAGAAGTGCCTGCTTATATGCAAGGAGCCAGCTTTGTACCTTTGCTAGAAAACCCCGATTTAAATTGGAAAAAGGCTGCTTTTAGTCAGTTTCACCGTAGACCCAATGTTTCTGCTGATGGGAAGCGATATATGGGTTATTCCATCAATACAGAAGAATTTCATTATATTGAATGGTACAGATGGGATCACAAAACAGGTACTAGGGGAGAGTATACAACTGCCGAATTATATGACAGAGAAAATGATCCATACGAAACAGTGAATATTGCAGAAAATGAAGCATATAAAGAAGTAGTAGAAGACTTATCTAAACAACTAGCTAATGGTTGGAAAAAGGCTTTACCTGAGAGTTGATAAATAACTTGTAGAGCATCTAATTAGAAATGAATCCATGATGAAGTTTTTGATAGCAGTATTTGTGATTACATTATCTTATTTTACTACTCAAGCTCAACAACTTTCTGGTTGTGAGCTAGATTCAATTGATGGGATGGAGGTAATGTTTATTGTTGAAGAACCTCCCGAATACGAAGGTGGATACACTCAGTTTTATAAAGATTTTAAAAAGATAGCAAAATTTTCTACTAATCCTGCAAAAGCAAATATTTCATTTGTAATTGATACTGAGGGGAATATCAGAAATTTCTGTTCATCAAAAGAAATTGAAAACTTGGAAGAGCTAATAGAAAATATTAATCACTGGAAAGCAGGTAAGCAGAAAGGTGAAAAAGTGCCTGTACGTTTAATGCTCTCAATGAGTATTAGGTGGGGGTGATATTTCTTGTTTCAATTTCATAAAATACTAATTCAATACTCTTTAAAGTGATGGATAGTCTGGTTTTCTCTATCAGATTATAATTAAATCTTCTATAGATTGAAATGGCTAAATCGTAGATGAAAATCGCGTTCTCACATATTTAAGGCATTAATATTCTGTAGAGATGAGTATATTTATGGCTACAGATTTAATTTAGTGATTTTTTAACTCTCACATTTACGATTGCTTACATTTTACGATAAATATGAATAAGAGAAAACTATCTATTGTAGGCGGCTTAATTTTATTAGTTGCTTCAATTTTTTTAGCTATGAAAATTGCTAAGCCTACAGAACAAAGCATGAGAAAACCTGTAGTCTCTGATCTCAAACTTGTGCGAACGTCTTTGGTGAAAAATCAAGATGTGAACTCTTCGGTAGCAGTAACAGGTAAACTAGAAGCCAAACATAAAATAGAAATTTACGCTGAGGTTTCTGGTGTAATGTTAGAAGGCAGTAAAGAATTTAAACCAGGTAATTATTACAGAAAAGGCGAGGTGCTAGTTAGACTGGACGATGCAGAAGCCAGACTTGAGATGCTTGCGCAAAAAAGTAATGTCTTAAATCAAATTACACTCATATTACCAGAGATTAAAATCGATTATAAACAGAGTGCAAGTGAGTGGTTAGAGTATGTAGAAAGCTTTGATGTAAACAAGCCGCTTCCAGAACTGCCAGAGCCTAAAAACGATCAAGAAAAGTACTTTTTTGCAGCGCAGAATGTGTATAACCTATATTACACCATTAAAAGCGCAGAGTCTCGTTTGGCAAAATATACGATTTATGCACCTTACGATGGCGTACTTACAGAAGCAGCTATAACACCGGGTACATTGGTAAGAACTGGTCAATTGTTAGGCGAGTTTATCAATCCAAGTGTGTATGAAATGGAAGTCGCGGTGAGCTTAAATGAAAGTGAATTTGTTAAAGTTGGAGATGATGTTCAGCTGCAATCTGCAGACGTAGGCGGAGAATGGAATGGAAAAATAATTAGAGTAGGAAATAAGATTGATCCAAATACACAGACTTTAAAGGCTTATGTGCAGGCTTCTGGCAAAGGCTTAAAAGAAGGGATGTATTTGAAAGGTAGAATTAATGCAGATATTATTAATGATGCATTAGAAGTACCGAGAAAGCTCTTAGTCAACGAAAGAGAATTATATGTGGTAAAAGATTCTATATTGGTTTCTAAAACAGTTGAAATTGTAAAACTTAATGATGAAACTGTGATTGTACGAGGTTTGGAAGATGGTACAGAGATTATCAGGGAAAACCTAACTGGAGCTTATGATGGAATGAAGGTTAAAACCTACAACTAATTCATCAATACTTTTCATCTAATTCCCATCGGATACTGAATATGAAATCAATTATAAAATATTTTATAAAATACCCGATTGCTGGCAATGCCTTATTGGCTGTCACATTTATTTTTGGGTGGTTTAGCTTAACAAATTTACGATCGGCCTTTTTCCCCGAATCAGAAAGTACCATTATAAATATAAGGGTTACTTATCCTGGTTCCTCGCCAGAAGAAATTGAAGAAGGGGTTGTCTTAAAAATCGAAGATAACCTAAAAGGCTTAACAGGGATTAAAGAGATTTCTTCTGTTTCTCAAGAAAATGCTGGCTCAGTTACAGTTGAAATTGAAGATGCTTTTGATATTGATTTGATTTTGCAGGATGTAAAAAATGCTGTAGATCAAATTAGTTCTTTCCCAGATGGAATGGAACCTCCATCCATTTACAAACAAGAAAACTTAAATGTTGCCTGTACTTTCACACTGAGTGGCGATGCAGATTTGCGAACACTTAAGGCTTATGGTAGACAAGTAGAAAATGACCTTCGGGGTATTCCAGGAATCTCTAAAGTGGAATTAGCCGGTTTTCCTGACGAAGAGATTGAGATTAGTTTGCGTGAAGATGATTTGAGGAGTTATCAGCTCACATTTGATCAAGTTACCCAAGCTGTGAGAAGTGCTAACTTAGAGATTACAGGTGGTACGATTAAAGGAGAAAGAGAGGAGTTACAAATACGTTCTCGCTCTAAAGAATACTATGCAGATGATCTTAAAAACATCATTGTAAAGGCTTCTGATGATGGTACGATAATCAGGTTAAAGGATGTGGCAGATGTAGAAGATAAGTGGGCAGATACGCCGAATAGAAGCTACATGAATGGTAATACTGCGGTAACAGTAATTGTCAATTATACTATTGAAGAAGATATTATTTATATCTCAGACAGAGTAAATGAATATATTGAGGAATTTAACGAGAAGAATGATTTTATAACCGCTACCATGATTAGAGATGGTGCTGTGGTAGTGAATCAAAGAATTGATCTTTTGGTAGAAAACGGCATTGTAGGTTCATTCTTAGTGCTTGTTTTTCTGGCATTGTTTCTCAAATTCAGGTTGGCATTTTGGGTGGCCTTGGGTATTCCAGTGTCATTTTTTGGTATGTTTATTCTTGCCAATCTATATGGGATATCTATTAATATTTCTTCTCTTTTTGGGATGATTATCGTAGTAGGTATTCTGGTAGACGATGGTATTGTAATATCAGAAAATATCTATCAGCATTACGAGAAAGGTAAGCCTCCTATTAAAGCAGCTATTGATGGTACCATGGAAGTAGTGCCGGCTGTATTTTCAGCAATTATCACCACTGTTTTAGCTTTCTCAATCTTTTTCTTTTTAGAAGGTAGAATTGGAGATTTTGCCAACAACATTGCTTTTGTGGTAATTGTTACTTTGTCTTTTTCATTGATTGAAGGCTTTTTCATTTTACCAGGCCACGTTGCACATTCAGATTCTTTAAAAAGAGGAGAAAAAGACGGAGTAGTAGAGAAGAAGATGGCGGATTTTATGAACTGGATGAAAAACAAGCTTTATGCACCAGTTTTAAGGTTTTGCATCAATAATCACACAATGGGTCTGGCAATACCAATCGCTTTCCTCATTCTAAGTATTGCAGCTGTGGCAGGTGGCATCGTTAAAACCACATTCTTTGCTCCACTTGAGTTTGATGTAATTTCAATCGAATTGACTATGCCTTCGGGAACAAGTAGTTCAGTAACCTCAGAATGGTTAAATAAAATAGAAAAGGCTGTTTTTGAAGTTAATGACGAGTTTTCAGAAGGAAGAGAAGATAGTTTGGAGATAA
>PBYL01000076.1 GCA_002729595.1 Thalassovita sp.
TGCAAAGTTTCTAAACTAGCCTCACGCGTTTTGGTCACTGTATCCCAAATGCCACCACCAGCTTTTGCTATTTCTTGATAAGTTTTGCCATTATTTCTAGCCGCATAGTCTTTTGCTCTGCTACCTGCAAAACAGATGTGTGTATGGCAATCTGTAAATGCTGGCAATGCCACAAAATCGCCATTTATGTATGTTATTTCAGCATCAGGATTTGCTTTAGCTAATGCATTAAAATCACCAGTTTGCATGATGTTATCACCTTCTGTGAGAATGCCTCCATCTGTAATTATTTCTAACTGTTCATCTTTAATCGCACCTTTGGCAGGTAAGTGATTAAGTGTGATAATTTGGCTAAAAGGTCCTGTTAGTTTTTTCATATCAATCTACAATCATTCTGAAAATAAAGATTCAACCAAACTGTCTTCTACCAATTCCGGAACAGTAACTTTTAAGTCTCTACGTTGCTCCATCACCCTTTTAATTGTAGAAAGCGCACCTTCGTTTCTAGCCCAATTTCTTCTGGCAAGTCCATTAGTTACATCGTAAAACAACATATTTCTTAGTCGAGAAAGCGCTTCTTCTGAGCCATCTAGCAACATTCCGAAACCTCCGTTAATCACTTCTCCCCAGCCAACGCCACCACCATTGTGGATAGAAACCCAAGTGGCACCTCTAAAACTGTCACCGATTACGTTGTGAATCGCCATATCAGCAGTGAATCGGCTTCCATCTTTAATGTTGCTTGTCTCTCTGTAAGGAGAATCCGTACCACTCACGTCGTGGTGATCGCGACCTAAAACAACAGCTCCAATTTCACCATTAGCAATGGCTTTGTTAAATGCTTCGGCTATCTTCATTCTGCCTTCTACATCGGCATAAAGAATTCTAGCCTGTGAGCCTACCACCAGTTTATTTTCTTTGGCATTCTTTATCCAGGTGATATTGTCTTGCATTTGTTGTTTGATTTCATCTGGTGATTCAAGCATCATTTCTTCCAACACTTCCATCGCAATCTGATCTGTTTTTGCCAAATCTTCTTCTTTACCAGAAGTACAAACCCACCTGAATGGGCCAAAACCATAATCGAAACACATTGGCCCCATAATGTCTTCTACATAAGATGGATAGCGGAAAGTCTTTCCATCTTCACTCAAAATATCTGCACCTGCTCTAGATGATTCGAGCAAAAAGGCATTGCCATAATCGAAAAAGTAAGTACCTTTAGAAGTGTGCTTATTTATGGCTGTAACCTGTCTTTTTAATGATGCCTGAACATAAGATTTGAATTTCTCTGGAGCCTCTTTTATCATTTTGTTGGCTTCTTCGAAAGATAAACCAACAGGATAGTAACCGCCAGACCAAGGGTTGTGTAATGAGGTTTGATCGGAACCAACTTCGACAATTATATCCTCCTCATCGAATTTCTCCCAAACATCCACAATGTTTCCAATAAAGGCAATGGATACAGTTTCTTTCTTTCTTTTAGCCTGTTTTACTCGATTGGCTAATAAATCAATATCATCTATTAGTTCGTCTACCCAGCCTTGTTCGTGTCTTTTTCGAGCTGCATTTGCGTTTACTTCTGCACAAACTGTTACGCAACCAGTAATTTTACCAGCTTTCGGTTGTGCACCACTCATTCCGCCCAAACCTGAAGTTAGAAACAACTTACCTGCTACCGATTTCCCAGTGCCCAAAATCTTTCTAAAAGCATTCATCACCGTAATGGTAGTGCCATGTACAATGCCTTGTGGACCAATGTACATGAATGAGCCAGCTGTCATCTGACCATATTGCGTCACGCCCAAAGCATTGTATTTTTCCCAGTCTTCTTGCTTAGAATAGTTTGGAATCATCATGCCGTTGGTGACTACTACTCGAGGAGCAGATTTAGAAGAAGGAAATAATCCCATTGGATGACCAGAATACAAATGTAGTGTTTGCTCATCCGTCATCTCAGAAAGGTATTTCATGGTGAGTAGATACTGTGCCCAGTTTTGAAAAACTGCTCCATTTCCACCATAAGTGATCAATTCTACAGGATGTTGTGCCACTGCCGGATCGAGGTTATTTTGAATCATGAGCATGATGGCAGCCGCTTGTTTGCTTCTGGTAGGATAAGCTTCAATCGGTCTGGCATATATCTCATAATCTGGTCTGAAACGATGCATGTAAATACGACCATAGTTTTGGAGTTCTTCAGCAAACTCTAGTGCTAATTCTTGGTGCCAAGCTTTTGGGAAATAGCGCAAGGCATTGCGAATTGCCAATTGTTTTTCTTCTCGACTCAAGATATCCCTTCTTTTAGGTGCTGGGTTTCCTCCTGTAGGATATTCCTTTTTCGATGGAAGCTCACAGGGAATACCTTGTTTTATTTGTTCTTTAAATGCTGAATAATCCATCATCTAATATTTTTCATATAATTCGTCAAAATCACTAAATCCTTTCCCTGACATATTTTGGCTAACAATATGAAGCAATTGCCTGCTTTGAATTACTTCAGTTATTGTATTGATGTCTTCGCCAAAAAGTCTATCTTCATCTGCATGTGCTACTTTACTTCGCACAAAATCGTGAATGGCATCTAGTACTTTTCCTGATTTAAGTGGTTTTCTGAAATCGAATGCCTGAGCAGCACAGAGTAATTCTACTGCTAATATTTTTTCTAGGTTGTTGCAAACGCGCAGGGCTTTTCTACCTCCAATAGAACCCATACTCACATGATCTTCTTGTCCCATTGAAGTAGGAATACTATCGGCACTTGCCGGGAAACACAAACCTTTATTTTCACTTACCAAGGCAGCAGAAGTGTATTGGCAAATCATAAATCCTGAATTGATGCCAGTTTCTTTCAATAGCATTTTCGGTGTACTATCGTATTTGCCATCCAAAGAAAGATAAGTTCTTCGGTCTGAAATACTGCCTAGCTCTGCTGCTGCCAGACAAGCATAGTCTATCGGCAAAGCGAGTGGCTGACCGTGAAAATTACCACCACTGATAGTGAAATCTTTAGAGAAAATGATTGGATTATCAGTAACAGAATTTAGTTCAATTTCTACCTCTTCTTTGAGATGTAGCCAAGCTTTTCTAGAACTTCCATGGACTTGAGGAACACATCTAAGAGAGTAAGGGTCTTGTACCCGATCACACTCTTTGTGAGAATTTACAATTTCGGAATCTTTTAGAAATGCATCAATTCTACTAGCCACATGGATGTTGCCACTAAATGGTCTTACTTCATGTAATTCCTTTCTGAAAGGCATGGGAGAAGCCATTAATCCCTCCACCATCAATCCGGCAATTACATCTGCATGAGCTAAGCAGTTGTAAAAGCGATCGACCAACATCACTGCATGCGCTAGAATAAACTGAGTTCCGTTTATTAATGCTAGACCTGCTTTAGGATGCAAGCTTAAGGCAGGTTTGTCGCGTTCTTTAAGTACCTTAGATGTTGGAAGCATTTCGCCATTCACAAACACAAATCCTTCTCCGATGAGTGGCAAAAATAAATGGGAGAGGGGAGCCAAATCTCCTGATGCTCCTACTGAACCTTGTTCGGGAACAACTGGAATGATTTCTTCATCAATGTGCCAGAGAATGCGCTCTAGAATCTCATAAGAAATTCCGGAATATCCCTGACTTAGTGAGTGCATTTTTAGAATCAGCATCAGCTTAGAAATATCTGGCGACACCATATCTCCAACTCCCACACTGTGGCTGATTAATAAATTTCTTTGTAGTTTTTCTGTGGCTTCAGCGGCAATTTTTGTATTGCACAATGGGCCAAAACCTGTATTTATGCCATAAACTGCCTTTTGCGATTTGGCAATTTGTAATACCTCGTTGTGAGAACTTTCAATCTTTTCTATCACCTCAGGGGTTAAACCTGCCTCAAGCGATCTGTTTAATATCGCGAGTGCTTTGCTTGTGCTTAACCGATCAATTCCGTATTTGAACATACTCTGTATTCATTTTATTCAAATTTACCGGGACTTTTAATATTCAACAAGATCATTTAATTTAGCTATTAATAACTATGAGTTATCAATTAGAACTTAGACACCTACATTATTTCTCCATTTTGGCGGAGGAGCTGCACTTTAAAAAAGCCGCAGATAGGCTCTATATTTCCCAACCCGGATTGAGCAAACAGATTAAACATTTAGAAGATACGCTGGGTATTTTGTTGTTGGAGCGAACAAATCGGAAAGTAAAGCTCACGCCTGCTGGCGAGTATCTGGCAAAAGAATTAAAACTGGTAATTCAACATTTAGATACCACTTTAGACCATACCAAGCTGATACATTCTGGTTTGAAGGGAAATTTGAAAATTGGTTATATCGGTTCGGCGATGCAAAATATTATTCCCGAATTGCTAAAACATATTAGCGAAAGATATCCTGAAATTCGATTTGATCTCACAGAGATGAATAACAATACGCAGATTGAAGAATTGCTCCATCATAAAATTGATTTGGGTTTTGTTCGGGTTGATAGAGTGCCCAGACCTTTGAAAACACAACCGGTTTTTGAAGATACCTTCTCAGTCGTCTTACCGAAAAATCATCTAGTAACTCAAGAGAATTTTACTGATCTTACCATTTTTAAAGATGAGAAGTTTATTCTTTTTGAGTCATCGTACAGCCAGTTTTATTACGAAAAGGTAATGCAGCTTTTTCATGATGCTGGTTTTAATCCGCAAGTGTCACATCATACCATTCATGCAGGTTCTATCTACCGATTGGTAGAAAATGGTTTCGGTATTTCCATTGTGCCCACAACTTTGCAGTTAGGTTATAATATGGATGTTAAGTTTATTGAGCTTAAAGATATTGTGCAGAGAACGACGCTGGCTGCCGTTTGGAATGATGAAAATAGAAATCCGGTAATGGAGAATGTGCAGAAGATTATTAATGAGATGGGGATTTAGAGTAAACAGTAAACCTTATTTAGAAATAAGATTTACTGTTTTTGTAGATTAATATTCAGTTACTTTCATAATAGCAGCGTAGATATTTGGATCCATTTCAAGTGATTTGAAAGGAGTTTCCATTTTTAGCTGATCCCATTTTTTTGTAGGCCTAATCCAGTATTCTTTACCATCTAACATCACTTTTACAGGCATGTCGAAACCTTCTACACCATTATTCCATCTGAAAAAGAATGCACCATCTTTCTGATAATATTCTAAAATTGGCACTTTGGTATCTCTTAAATACTGATCGAAGAATGGCTTTAATTCCATTCCTGCTTCTTTGGCAATGTATCCTTCAATTTGTTCAGTAGTTACCGTTTGGTGATAAAAAGTCTTGTTCAATCCTCTCAAAATTGATCTCCATTTTTCATCATCGTTAATAATGGTTCTAAGTGTGTTGAGCATGTTTCCACCTTTTACATACATATCGCCACTACCAGAATTGTTTACATTGTAATCGCCAATAATCGGTTTGTCATTTTGTATACCTCTTCTGTTACCTCTCACATAAGACTGACCAGCTTCTTTTCCATAGAAATACTCCAAAAATAAACTTTCAGAATAGTTGGTAAAACTCTCGTGAATCCACATGTCTGCTACATCTTTGTAGGTAATATTATTGGCAAACCACTCGTGACCAGACTCATGGATAATGATAAAATCGAATTTCATTCCCAGACCAGTACCACTTCCGTCTCTACCTCTGTATCCGTTAGCATAACCATTCCCGTAAGTAACAGCACTTTGGTGCTCCATACCAGTACTCGGTACTTCTACAAGCTTGTAACTGTCTTCATAAAATGGATAAGGCCCAAACCAATATTCGAAGGCTTCCATCATACGAACTGCATCTTTAAACTGAGTTTTCGCTTTTTTAAGGTTGTAAGGAAGCACATAATAATCCATATCTAAATCTCCTTTTTCACCTTTATATACCTCAGAGAAGTTTTTGTAATTAGCAATATTGATACTGATTACATAATTGCTAATCGGATTCGATACAAACCAGTGATAGGTATTTGTTCCATCTTTTAGCTTATCTACCTTTCTCAACCTACCATTCGAAACATCCATTAAACCCTTTGGCACATTTACGCTCATCAACACACTATCTGGTTCATCGTACATGTGGTCTTTGTTAGGCCACCAAATACTCGCTCCAATTCCTTGGCAATTTGTATGAATAAAAAGGTTACCATCTTCGTCTTTATCCCAAGAAATACCACCATCCCAAGGAGGACGAATCGCCACTTTTGGCTGACCACCATAAAACACCTTTACACTGTTAATGTCACCTTTAATTTGCTTCTCTTTTAAAGTTACAAAGTGTGCATTACCCTCATGTTTTATTTCTAATTCATTCCCTTTATCGTCTTCTACCTTTTTAATTACCAGTGGTTTTTGCAAATCGATCTGCATCACTTGGTATGGCTTTAACACTTCGTATTTTATGGTAACACTACCGTTTACAGAACTATCTGCTGGTGTAACTTTAATATCGAGGTGATAAAATTTTAAATCCCACCAAACCCTTTCTGGAGTAATTGAGCCCCTCAGGGTATCTTGTCGCGTATATTCTTGCCCAAAAGAGTAAATGCTTATCAGAGAAAGCATTACAATGAAGAGTATTTTTTTCATTTAAGTTAGTTTATGTTTTATCTAATCCAAATCAATTTCACTAAGCTAATAATTAGAATTGAAGTGATAAGTGTACAAAGTACATTTTCTTTTGGGGGGATTAGTGCAAAATCAAAATCGTATTTAATCTGGGTAATATGTTTGAGGTTGGGTTAGTGAGATGTTACAATAACTTGTTGAGAATGATGTGATGGTAAGCCCAATTATATAGAGATATTCATATAAGCTAGTTCTCTATAGCGTTGCTATGGTTAAATAACCTGAATTCGCATGAATCTATCTGCTTTAAATCTATTTGATAAGCTATACTTGTTTTTCAATACTCGCAAAACCATAATTTGGTTGATACTTTTAGCAGCCACTTGGATTCCTTTTTTTGCTACAGATATAGAGTGGAAAGCTATTTCAGACCTTAGTATTAATGATGATTTAAGTGCATTTCTGATTATGCTCTTTATTAGCTTTTTGTTTTTTATATACATGATATATGCCTATCAGAAAAAGATGAACTTTTATAAAAATGCTAAAATAACTTGGGCTAAAGCCAAAATTGATGAGAATACGATGAGTTATGTAAGCGGCTTTAGCAAAGCATACAGGTTGATTGGTTATTACAAAGTAGGTAACAATAACTACAGTATTACTACAAGTTTAGTAAAAGATTTAGAATTAGGAAAAGAACACGAATTCCCAGTAATATATCATCCTACAAATCCCGAAAAAGCAATTTTACTGGCGATGTTACCGAGTTTTATTGTGAACAAGGTTGTTGGTTGAGATGGGAGATTCATGGTTGAATATTGGCTTGCTATTTAACATAATCAACGATATTTACGAAAAGAAGCAATCTTACTTTAATCTACCTATCAACTTAAATAAAGAACTTAGAACAATTAATCCTGGAAGACCTAATGCTGGGATAGAGTTATTTATTAAGTGTTTGTATCAAGCATTGCACTGTGCCAAGTCTGATAAGATTGAATATAGCCATAATAGAATTATGGAGATAATGAAGTTAGACAGGCATAAGAAGAATAACCACACTAAGAGAATAAAGCCTACTATTAAGAAAGGCTTCGAAACGGCTATCAAGCTTGATATCATCAAAAAATATGAGGAAGCCAAAACAGAGTTTGGTGGGCTTAAGTATGTTATTTACTTGAACAAGAAGCTGAAAAAGTAATTCCTACACTTTTTATTGTTTCTGCACTATATATCAATTATAAATGGAGCAGAAAATCATTTACTTTAGTTTTGTGTTTCAAAGCTTAAGTATCCTTCTTGTATAATCTTTTTTGCTATGAATGAAATAAAATTATTTGAAGATAAAGAAATACGTTCTGTGTTGGTTGAGGGAGAATGGTATTATGCAGTGGCAGATGTAGTGGGAGTTCTTTCAGAAAGTAAAAATCCGAGAAACTATTGGAATGTTTTAAAGAAGAGAGAAAAGCAACTGGTGACAAATTGTAAGCAGTTGAAAATGCCAGCTCCTAATGGAAGAATGTACAAGATTGACTGCGCCAACAAAGAAGGACTATTAAGAATTATACAATCTATTCCATCCAAAAAAGCTGAACCATTTAAACTTTGGCTTGCAGGAGTTGGGAGCCAGTATCTAGACGAGAAGACCAATAAAAGACTCATTGCAAGAAAAAAGCTGAAAGAATCACAAGAGAGGTTGTTTGATAATGTGAAGGATAGGGGAATAGATGGAGAAGCATTTAAGCGATTAGTAAAAAATGGAGATATTTCTCTATTTGGTGGGGAAGACATGAATAAAAAGTATGGTATAGAAGAAGATGATAATATAGATGATTACATGAATACCCTTTTATTAATGGGTAAAGGTTTTGCTTCTGAAATTACGCATCATAACGTTTTACACAATGATGTAGACGGAGAGAAAAATATTAATGAAGAACACCAAAATTCTAATAAAGCGATTAGAGGTACTTTAATTAAAGAAACTAAAGTTAAACCAGAAGATCTCCCTCCAGAAAAAGACCTTAAGAAAATTCAAAAAGGGAAGAATAAGAAGTCTTTGGAGTAAATCAAATTTATACTTACTGATTCTCATTTCAATTACTAAACAATCTCTTAACAAACCATTAATCGACTGATTTTGGCTTAGGTATTTTCATTCTTTAGCTTTGGAATTGCAAGCAATTTGAAAGGTATGCAATTTTATAGCGACAATAGTGATGAACAATTAATAAATAAGACAAGAGTAGGAGATAAGCAAGCATTCGAGACACTCTTCGATCGCTATTATGAAGCTTTGTGCGATTTTTCATTTCAGTTTTTAAAGAGCAAAGACCTTTCAGAAGAAGCTGTTTCTGATGTATTTATAAAAGTGTGGATAAACAGAAGGCAGCTAAAAATACAATCTACTATAAAAGCCTATCTTTTTCGAGCAGTTAGAAACCAGTCTATTAACTATATAGAAAAAGAAACAAATCATTTCGAAGACTTATCAGATGTTTCCCAAAAAACCGCAGATAACCTTCAAGCAGCAGATCGCCAACTTATCTTAGATGAGTTTCAAAAAAATATTGATGCCATTATCGATCAAATGCCTGATCAGCGCAAGCTAATTTTTAGAATGAATCGCTTACAAGGCATGAAGTATAAAGAAATAGCAGATGTATTAGGTATATCAGTTTATACTGTGCAAAATCATATGGTAGAAGCTACCAAACACCTTTCTAGTAGATACAAACAATTAAAGTCTTTAAAGATGTGGGCGATTGTTTTGCTCTTGTTCTTTTTTGTTTAAATACACTTAACATAAAGTTAATAATTCGACTAGCAGAATTTTTAGCTGGTGCCTGTCTGTAAGGTGAAATTAAAAAAGACATGGATCAGGATAAAGAAAAATTCCTAAGGTTGGCAACTCGTTTTCTGTCAGACGAAGCAGAACAAGAAGAAATCGATCAATTACATATTCTGTTAGAAAAGCAAGAATACCAAGAGTGGTTTGTGTGGCTTTCTAAAGAATGGAAGCAAGAGTCTAATAAGCTTAATAGAGAAGCTTTTTCGAAGGAGAAAGGGAAAAAGCTATTGGCAGAAAAGCTTGAGCGATTAGAGACAAATTCGCTTAAAAGTACTCAGCCTAGAAAAATGCAAAAGCATATATCCCTTAGCCCGATACTTAAATATGCAGCAGTAATCACTTTGTTGCTTATTTCAGGTTTAGTAGCTTATAATTTTATAAATCAGCCCAAGAGTACAATTGTTGAAGAAACTCCATGGAAAGAAAAAAATACAGCTAATGGACAAAAGTTAGAAATAACCATGAGTGATGGTACGAGTATCGTTTTAAACGCAGCAAGTAGAGTAAAATATCCGGCAGTTTTTTCTGATACACTAAGAGAAGTTTATTTAGAAGGTGAAGCTTATTTTAAAGTAGCTCATAATCCACAAAAGCCATTTATTGTACATTCAGGAGGTATCGAAACCAAAGTGTTGGGCACTTCATTTAATGTAAATGCTTATCCTGAAGATAAAGCCATTTCGGTTTCCCTAGTAGAAGGTAAAGTAAGTGTTGGAAAGTCTGGAAATGCTCAAAAAGCGATGCTTGAACCTATGCAGCAATTTTTATTTGAGAAAGAAAACGAAAAAGTAACTGTGCAAGCTTTTGACAGTACCGCCACAATAGGCTGGCAAAAAAACGAATTTGTTTTTGCTGGTGTGCCATTAGTTGATGTAGCCCAGAAACTATCTCGATACTATGATGTGCAATTTGAATTTGAAAATGAGCGAATGAAATCATACGAGATTAGAGCCAACTTTAATGATTTACCACTTTGGACTGTGCTTGATGTATTGAGCAGTGTAGGTAACATTCAATATGAAATAGTAACAGATAATCAGAAAATAGAAAAAGTAATTCTTAAGAATAAATAGTTTTTTAACCTGAAATGGATTTGCCTATGCAGTAATATTTCTAAAAAAGAAACGCCCTGGCAGGGGCGCTCCTAATATTTTTTGCCGAGAGTAAAGGTATGGCAGTACCACTCTCACACAATTAACTAAAGTTTCAATCAAGTCCTGAAACTTAATGGTCGGGACTTATCAAAACATTTCAAATTTATGAAAAAAAAATTATTAAAGGCAGTATATGCCATGACTAAGTATACCCTATATAGTTTTATCATTCAGTGTGCCTTAACTACATTGTTAATGGCTGCTGAACCAGCTAACAGCCAACGGCTTGAGAGAGTAAATATCTCTTTAAACGTAGAGAATGCTAGTCTGGAAGAAATTTTTACATTGATAGAATCTAAAACCAAATTCCGTTTTACCTATTTGCGTAAAAATATTCCTTCTCAGAAAAAAACATCAATTGCAGTAGCAGATGAGAATCTAAAAATGCTGCTACAACGCATTGCTAACGACTTCGACATAGAGTTTAAAAGGATCAACAATCAGATAGTAGTAACAAAGAATACATCGAATAAAAACTTGGTTGTTGAAGTACTAAATGTGCAAGAAAAAAGAATTACTGGTAAAGTAACCGAAGCAAATACAGGAGAGCCTCTACCGGGTGTTACAGTGCTATTAGAAGGAACCAACATTGGTTCAATTACAGATATAAATGGAGTTTATAGGTTAGATGTACCAGAGACAGCCGAAAAATTATTATTCTCATTTGTGGGTTATGCGACATTAGAGGTGGAAATCGGCAATCAATCTCAAATAGATGTGGCATTAGAAACAGAAGCTTCAGAGCTAGACGAAATCGTTGTAATCGGTTATGGTTCGCAATCTAAGGCTAAAGTAAATGGAGCTATTTCAAGCACAAAATCAGATGAATTACAAAAGTATACTACTTCTAATTTTGAACAGCAATTAGCAGGTAAATTATCTGGAGTACTTATTAATGAGTCTGGTGGGCAGCCTGGTTATGATGCACAAATTGTGATTAGAGGTATTGGAACATTAACAGCCGGAACATATCCTTTGGTTGTGGTAGATGGAGTTCCCTTGAGCGAAGGTTCTACTTTGAGTTCTATCAACCCGAATGATATTGATAAAATTGATGTGTTGAAAGATGCAGCATCTGCGGCTATTTATGGGTCAAGAGCGAGTAATGGAGTAATACTTATTACAACCAAAAGAGGAGGTTCAGAAAAACCGGTTATTTCAATCGATGCTTACACTGGCTTTCAACAAAGAGCTGATAAAGTGGAATATGTAGATGCTTATGATGCTGCTATGTATTTTACAGAAGCAAGAGATTATGGCTATGTTTCTAAAGATCCCACAAATAGAAGTATTGAAGATGATAGAGCTACCAGAATCGAAAAAGGAGCTAGTAAAAGGCAATTAAGATTACATTATCTTGATCCTTACTTGGCGGGTGAATCTGGTTTGACCAATACTGATTGGTTGGATGAGATATTTAGCCGAGCTGTAATGACGAATATTAATACTTCCATTTCGGGTAAAACTAAAATGTCTGATTATTATGTATCTGGTGCTTATTTTAACCAAGATGGCATTGCAATAGGAACAGGTCTCGAAAGGTTTACGGCAAACTTAAAACTGAAAACAAAGCTATCTGATAGAATAGATTTCAATATCAATATAAGTCCTTCTTACTCTAAACTGAAAGATACCGATTCTGGCGATTGGAGCGAAGACCCAGTTGCAGTTAGTTATACCAGCTACCCTTTCTTTGCGGTCTATAACGAAGATGGTTCTTTAAATATCAGTGAGCAGTTAAATGAGAATACACCAGAAGATGGAGCACTTCAAGAAAATCCGGTAGCTTATGCTAAAATTATTAAGGATTTAAAATATAGATTTAGAACTTTTGGTAATACTTATCTTACAGTAAAACCAGTGCAAGGGCTAGAGCTTAAAGCATTAATTGGTATTGACTATCGAAATGACTTTTATGATTATTACGATCCATCTTATATCGGGCATTACAGAGCACCTGCTCCAGATCAAGCATCTACTAGTGAGACAAATAGAAGAATTACCAGCTTTTTAAATGAATACACAGCCAATTATTATAATTCTTTTGGCGATCATGAAATTGATGCATTGGCAGGCTATTCTTTCCAAAAAGAGCAGGGGCATAGTTCTACCGTTTCTGGTACAAACATTCCAGATGACAACATTACCAATGTAGCTGGAGCAAGCTCACATTCACTTTCTACATCTAGGTATGTGTGGACTCAGGTTTCTTGGTTTGGTAGATTCCAATATTTCTATAAGTCTAAATACCAATTGGCTGTAGCCTTAAGAAGCGATGGTTCTTCTAGATTTGGTGATGATTCTAAGTGGGGACAATTCCCTTCAATTTCTGCAGGTTGGATATTGACCAATGAAACATTTATTCCAAAGTCAGATGTGTTGACTTACGCAAAACTAAGAGCCTCTTGGGGTAAAACAGGAAACAACCAAATTGGTGCTTACGATTCTAAAGCATTGGTTAAGTCTGATAACTATACATTTGGAGGTGAGTTAATACCGGGTTTTGCTGCTACCACTTCTCCCAACTCAGCCCTTTCTTGGGAAACAAGTGAGTCGATTAACGCAGGTATAGATTTAGGATTTTTTAATCAATTCTCACTTTCAGCAAATTATTACACCACTACTACAAATGGTTTATTGTTAGAAGTACCAGTGCCAGAGCAGTCGGGCTATAGCTACTCTTTGCAAAACATTGGAGAAGTAAAAAACTCTGGTGTTGAAATAGAAATTTCAGGAACAGAAATAAACCTCGGTCCAGTAAAATGGAATGCTTCTGCCAATTTTACTACAAATAAAAGTGAAGTTTTAGCATTAGGAGATGGCCAAGAAGAAATCAAGAAAAGCGAAAATGGAGCAGCTTGGATTACCAGAATCGGCGGACCTATTTCAGAGATTTTTTCTTATGAGATTGATGGAATATACAAAACAGAAGATCAAATTGAGCAATCGGCCCATTTAGATGGCACCATTCCCGGAGATTACATTGTAAAAGATATTAATAACGATGGTGTAATTGATGAGCTAGATCAAACCTCAAGAGGAACATATGCACCAAAATTCTTTTATGGTTTTAGCAGCTCCTTTGCGTACAAAAACTTCGACTTTAGCTTTGCGCTAAACGGTATTTCTGGCAGAACAATTTACAATTATGATCAAGGTGTAATTACTGAAACAGGTGAAGGCTTTGGTGTTCCCACTCAGCATTATTTCGACAATCGTTATCACCCAGACCACAATCCAGATGGTTACTATGCTCAGCCAAACATGGGTAACTTTTCATCGGCTAGAAAAAACACGCGTGCAGCAGATATTTATATGCAAGACGGTGATTATTTGAGATTGAGATCATTGCAGTTAGGCTATACTTTACCAAGTAAAATGATAGATCGTTTGGGGCTGCAAAGACTGCGTTTGTATGTTTCTGCAAACAATGTATTTACCATAACAGATTACAGAGGTTTTAATCCAGATGCTAGTAGAAGCGATATTTTACAGGCTGGTTATGCCAGAGATAATCATCCTATCGCGCAATCTTTCATTATTGGTACCAACATCACTTTAAAATAATAAGACATGAAATACATCAAAATATATATACTAATAGCAATTTTGGGTGTTTTTTCTTCTTGCGAAGATGAGCTCTATCAAGACCCAATTACAGATAAATCTGCCAGTAATTTTTATAAAACTGAAACTGAAATAGAAGAGGCGGTGATTGGTGTGTATGCCAAGTTGCAGGCTGGTAGCTTATATGGATTGTACATTCCAATTATAGGAGAAATTCCTTCGGATAATACTTTTGATGAAGTTCCAGCAAACGATGGAGGTAATTATGGTCAGCTAGATGAGTTTACTACAATCACGACTAATTCATTAATTACCAATATCTGGCAGCAATCTTACCAAGGTATTCAAAGAGCAAATACTTTGATTAATAGAATAGGTGATGTTTCTTTCGAAGATGAGACAGTAAAGGCATCGCGATTAGGAGAAATGCAGTTTATTAGAGCCATTCTTTATTTTAATCTTGTAAGGTTATATGGCGATGTTCCTTTAGTTATAGAAGAAACTACTAACCCGAATGATTACTTTGGTCAAGTAAGAACACCATTAGATCAAGTATATACTCAGATAATAACTGATTTGGAAGCAGCTATTCAAAACTTGCCTTTAACTCAATCAGAAACGGGTCGAGTTAGAAAAACCGCTGCGCAAGCATTGTTAGGGAAAGTGTATCTAACACAGCAAAATTACAGTGAAGCTGCAACTATTTTAACCGAAGTGAAGAACTCTGGGCAACATTCATTATTAGTTGAACCTGCTGAAATATTTGATATTAGTAATGAAAATAATGAAGAAATCATTTTTGATATTCAATTTGCCAGTGGTTTAAATGGTAATGATGAGGGCAGCAATATGTTTCAGCAAACTTCGCCATCTGGAACTGTGAGCGGGGCAAAAGGTCATAATCTACCAACAGTGAGTTTGTATAATCTCTATGGTGAAACTGATAAAAGATTAGAAGCTTTTATGGGCTTAACAAGCGAAGGAATACCATTCACTAAGAAACTTGTAGAACCTTCAGGCGAGCCAAGTGATGGAGGAAGTAATGTAATTGTATTGAGATATGCTGATGTATTATTGATGTTGGCTGAAGCTCAAAACGAATTGAATCAAACTTCAGAGGCATTAAACAATCTTAATTTAATTAGAGAAAGAGCAGGTATTGCAGACTTGGCAACTAACACGCAAGATGAGCTTAGAAAAGCCATTGAGTTAGAAAGAA
>PBYL01000077.1 GCA_002729595.1 Thalassovita sp.
TGTATTTTTTAATTCTTTTGATGTGGTAATCACTAAATCTGCATTTATAGATGCTTCTTTTTCAGCTCTTACACCATGTTTAGCAATATATTTTTCACCAGAAATGTTATCTACACTATGATAAATATTAGCATAAAGTTGTTTTTTTGATCTTACTTGAGCGTATACTGGATCAAAAGAATTTAGATAGATAAACTTATCAAAATTATATTTATCAAGCACTTTATCTACCGTTTTCCAAATCTTATTATTCATACTATTTCTAATAGTTTCAAACAGATTTCCTTCTGGTAAGAAATTAAAAGGTAATTGAGGGTTAGGAACAATATATATTAAGTTTTGGTAATCATCATACGGTTTGTGATAAGATTTCTTTAATGGATTCCAATAATCAAATCTATTATAGATCTTATTTTTTTCAACTGTTAGTAGGTCTTTCCATGTGTATGGATGTTCTACATAAAGGACTTTTCTTTTTCTTGAGAGCCTTTTAGCAATGTTTATTGCAGTTGATTCATACGGATGATCCCATCTTGGCATTGCCTGAAAAACGATAGGAATTTCTGATAAATTATTTCCCATTATATTGTATGATTTTATCAGTAAATAAACTTACTATCTCTGTAACCTCCTTTATCATAATACCAATCTGAAAATATGCTCCCACTGCTTTCTGCCCAATTTGCAAAGTTTTTATGAGCTTTATTGATTGCAGCATTTTCAATTGGATATTCAAATGTTCTACTTATATCAATTGCCCATGGTAATTGTTGAGCCGTTACATAGTATCTTTGATTGTTTGGGTTACTGTTATCTGAACCAGAACCAAATATTGCTTCATCAACCAAATCTGTAGGTTCATTTCCAGGAAGATGGACTTCATGTCCACGATTTTTATTTACTATTATAAAAGGATTGATATTCTCTGAAACTATTTGTGAATTAAATACTTGGTAATCAGTAAAATCGATATTTACATTAATTTCGACAGGCTGTACATAACCTTCCTTTTCTCTAACATTTACTAACTGACCTGTTCCTAATGGAGACATAATATCATAAGCATCTTCAAAAACTATTACTACTGTGTTTGTTTGACCACTTTCTGTTCCATTAGAGTTTGTTTGAACATATCTATCTCTCAATATATTCCCTGAAATCGATTGTACCGAGTTATTTGAAAAAGGTAATTCAATTCCAAAACCATTGTGATAATAACCACCTACAGCCTTTAAAGTATAATTTGCTTCCAACTCTTGAACTCTCATATTAGCACTGAGTATTTTCTTATACTGATAGTCCATAACAAGGTCATTAAAATCATAATCACCTTCATTTGGCCACATATCTTCAAAAGCTAAACTACCTGTTACATTTTGAGCTGGAATATATGCATTAAATGCTTTATCAGGATCAGTTGGGTACTCATCTAAATGATCTAATACTCCATCTAAATCTGTATCTTCAGATGCAGTAACCTCTTGAAAATCATCAGTTATTATGGCTGAATATGGGTTAGCAGATACATAAAATATTGCATCGTTAAAATCATTATCACCTGCTGGTCTAGAAGTATCTTCAAAACCAAGAAGCAGTAATTCTCTCACATTGTCTTTTAATAAGATTACATGTTGAGCATATTCTGTATCTGTAAAACTATTGAATGATTTTACTGAATATTTGACTTGAGGTTTATCAATTACAGTAGAAGTTGTGGCATCCCAAGCATTTGGTACTAAAAACCATCCGATTCCAGTATTTGCAGCAAATCTTCCAAGATGTACTTTATCTCCGCTTTGAAGATTTCCACCACTGCCATTGAATGATACATTCGGAAATATGATATGATGATTAGTAATATCTTCGACAGAAGCAGGAGGGTTGTTTATATCATATGTGTAATATCCTAAAGTATTTTTCCAACCTGCACCTTCGTGCACAAATGTAATCCATACATCAGCTTCAGCTTGTAATTTTGTATTCATATCTTGATCGACCAAATATTCTGGATTATATGTTGGAACTGGTCTAGATTCAGGAAGAGATGCATCAATATCATCAAGGAGTGATTGTGAAATAATATCACCTGGAGTTTCTAAGTATAGAGGTCTACCTTGAGAATCCCAATCACCCAATGATTCATATATTGTTGCTAGTGTTCTTTTACTACTGGTTTTAACCCTACTATATGAATTAGAACTGATAACAGGTGTAAATTCATAATTAACTTTATTTCCAATAATTTCTAAACCTATTTCTGAGATTATTCCAACGTGATGGGGTTTTATCCAAATAGAATCATGATGAGCAGGTAAATTTAATTGTGTGCTGAAAGAATTTTCATTTGAGGTATTACCTCTAAGCAGTAAATTATTTTCTTGATCGTATAAATCAAAAATAATATCACTTTCTATACTATTTAAAGATATTTCGAGATCGATCAATTTACTTGTTGTATAATCAAACCCTTCAGGGATTTCTAAAGCATCTATAGATCCTGATACTGCAACTGGATCTTCAATATCTCTATTTAAGTTACAAGCACTCAAAAGAAGAATACTTATTACGTATTTTGTATAAAATTTCATAGCAGTAAGGTGAAAGTTTAGTTTTAAATAATCAGACGTTTTCTTTTTGCATTAGTGCAGGTATCGTTTTTAATAAAAGCTTCATATCATAAATTAGATTTCTATTATTGGCATATTCGTTATCCAATTCTATTCTTTCTTCTTCAGACATATCTGCTTTACCTCTTTTAGAAACTTGCCAAAGTCCTGTTATACCTGCTGGAGCTTCAAATCTAAGTATTGATTGATCTTTGGTTAATTTTTCGGCTTCGTAAAGGGGTAGGGGTCTATTGCCAACTAAAGACATATCACCCTTTAAAACATTCCAAAGTTGAGGTAATTCATCAATGCTAGATTTTCTGAGGAATTCTCCTAATTTGGTTATTCTTGGGTCATTTTGAAATTTAACAAAGGAAGTTTTATTAATGATTTTTTTAGAATCTACATAATGTTCACATACTGGTCTACCATCCATTATCATCAATAACTTATTCTCTGATGCACATTTCTCACAAACTTCTGGAATTGGCTTTTCTTCAACTTTTAAATACTGATTGTTTTTCTTTAGTTTATCTACCAAAGCATCAGCATCAACTCTCATCGACCTAAACTTATAAAAATCAAATATTTTGTATCCTCTTCCAACTCTTTTTGAAATATAAAAAATTGGACCTTTTGAGTCTATTTTGATAAGAATAGCAATAGTTAATATTAAAGGAGAAAGTACCAATAAAATAACTCCTGCAACAAGAATATCTATTATTCTTTTTATTTTATCCCCAATATTTTGTTGCTGTTTTTTAAATATTGGGGATTCAGCTTTTTTTCTATTTTACTAGTTATCTTAGCTATTTTTATTTCTAACTCTTCAGGGTTAAAGGGTTTTATTATAAAATCGTCGGCTCCAGCTTTTAGCATATCAATTCTTGTATTACTCTTATCATTACCAGATAAGACAATAACAGGGATATCAGCAAGTGCTTTTTGTTTTTTTAATTCAGTTAAAAAAGATTTTCCACTTTGCCCTGGTAAAACAAGGTCCAAAACGATTAAGTCTGCTTTATATCCCGTTCTAAATATTTTCCAGGCATCCTCTGCAGAATCGCACACTTTTATATCGAATTTGCTTTCAAAGTATCCTTCAAAAAACATTCGCATAAAGTGATCATCATCAATATAAAGAATTTTAAAATCCATGTGAGCTTGTTTGTTCTTGATTTAAATATTTTCAAAATCTGCTCCATTTGAAGGATATTATTTAAATCGCTGTAAACCAAGCAAATATAACTATATCAAGTTCGTTAATTTTTCTATAAACAATAAAATTTCTAATTTTTAGAATACTTTCGCTAATTACAAGCCTAAATGAATTACCTAAAAATAGATAATAATTAATCATTTAAAACATTAAGTTGGGGTATAAAAAAAGGCTAATTACTACTCATATTAATATTTTTTAAATGTGAGATTCTTTATTTATGAAAATATTTATTGTTGAAGATGATCCTTTTTTTGGAGAAGCATTAAATTATCAATTAGGTCTCAATCCAGATTATGAAATCATAAGGTTTACTACTGGAAAAGACTGCTTAGCTAATTTATATGAACAGCCATCAGTAGTTTCGTTAGATTATACATTACCTGACATGACAGGTGCAGATATATTGAAAAGAATAAAAGATAAGTATCCTAAACTGCCAGTTATCATTCTTTCTGGTCAAGAAGATATGGAAACTGCACTAGAATTATTAAGGTCAGGAGCTGAAGATTATATCATAAAGAATGATGATTCTATTCATAGGTTAAGGCATGTGTTAAAAAACCTGTCTGAGAAGATAGAATTAAAAAAAGAAGTAGAAAATTTACAGGAAGAAGTAGGGAAAAAATATAACTTTTCTAATATTATTGGTGATAGCATAGCTATTCAAAAGGTTTTTAAGCAAATGGAAAAAGCAGTTAATTCACAAATAACTGTTAGTATCACTGGAGAAACGGGAACTGGTAAAGAATTAGTTGCTAAGTCGATACATTTTAGTTCAGACCGAAGAAAGCAGAATTTTGTTGCTGTAAACGTAGCAGCTATCCCTGCAGAATTAATTGAAAGTGAATTATTTGGTCATGAAAAAGGTGCTTTTACAGGAGCATCAGATAGGCGAATAGGGAAATTTGAGCAAGCACATAAAGGTACTTTATTTCTTGATGAGATAGGGGAGATGGATTTAAATATGCAAAGTAAATTATTGAGGGTTCTACAAGAAAGAGAAATAGTGAGAATAGGTGGGAATCAAACTATTAAAGTAGATTTCAGACTGATTATAGCTACACATAAGAAGCTTTTTGCAGAAGTTGAAAATCGGAAATTTAGAGAAGATTTATATTATCGTCTTCTTGGTTTGCAAATTGAACTTCCTGCATTAAGGGAGAGAAGAGAAGATATTTTGCAACTGACAGAATTCTTTTTAAAAGAATATGCTAACCATAATAAATGTAAGAAACCTGAATTATCTGTTGATGCTCAAAAGAAATTGGTTAATTATGGTTTTCCTGGAAATATAAGAGAATTAAGGGCTATTATTGAACTTGCATGTGTTATGTGTGAAGATAATATTATCAATGTTTCTGATATTATCTTTCAAGAAGGTGATGTATTGGGAAGGATGTTAGAAGGTCAAGAAGATACTTTAAAAGGTTATACAAGAAAGATTGTAAAGCATTATATGAGTAAATATAACAACGATTACGATGCTGTAGCAGTTAAATTAGATATGGGGAAATCTACTATATACAAAATGAAAAAAGATGGTGAAATATAGTTTATCTATATTTCACCATCTTTTTTAAGACTAAGCACTTTTCTTTAAATTATCATTTGTATTTAAGCTTCTCTCTGTTGAGATAAATTTTCCTTGCTGTTTTTTTGATACTCCATTGGCTGCACTTTTAAAATTTCTTAAGGCCATCAGAGGTAATTTTTCTGCTAAAATAAATGCTGACTTCCAAGCATTTTCTTTTAATAAAAAAACTACAATTCCACCTACTGTAAATAAGAAACTATAGCTGAAAATTCCTAAAGATTTTATGATTAAAAGCTCTAAAACCATTACGATAGGTAGTAATACAATTTGGATACTTCTTGGAGGTCTATACAATGTTATAAGGTAATCTAAACTAGCTGATGTTTGCTTTTTCAATAAAGCTTTACCCCAATAAAGTGCATTGAAATATTGATTTCCAAACCATCTAATCCTTTGGGTTTGTAATACTTCAGCAGAAGCAGTTTTTTCTTCCCAAACTATTGCTTCAGGTACATAACTAATAATTCTATTCGAAAGAAGAAGTTGAATAAGTAAATTTTTATCCATACCTGGAGCTCTTGTATCTAAATTATTCACAGCATGATCAAAAATTTCAGATGTAAATAAAATTGCGCTACCACTTAATTCTGGAGGTAATTTAAGAGCTTGTTTAGCCTCTCTAAGCAACATATCATTTAGTTTCTCAGAAAAGGAATCGTATGTAGACCAATTATTTTCTTGATTTAATGCTTTTCGTTTTCCCTGCCAAACATCTGCTAAAGGGTTGCCAAATGATATTATGTTGTTAATAAACTCACAGTCAGCAATGTTATCTTTGTCTAGTAGTAAAATGTGGGAAGCATTCTTTGCTTTACAAATTGTTGAGCTAAACCTTAATACTTCGTGATAAGGATTCCCTTGCACGTTTTTAAAGCTTTTTTCAATTATTGTAACTCCTTCTGAGAGTAACATTTCTTTGATGTTATTTACATCTTCTTGCAGAATAACTAATATTTTTGCTTTAGAGTGATTTTTTATAGCTTTTGAAGCCCTCACAGCTTCAAGTAATTTTAAATCAGGTTTATAAGCTGGAAAAAGAATAATTAGATTTTTAATTTCTATAAGATTATCATTTTTTATTCTTTTAGTTTTACTATATATCGTTCCCAAAATTGATAGGAATAACCAATAGAATGAATAAAAAAGGAAATAGAGTCCAATAGAATAATAAATTACTCTTAAGATTAGTAAGAAGTTCATGATGTATCAGTTTTGGTTATTGTTCCTTTTCAATAAATACTGTTGCTTGAAAAGATTTTTCATGTGTATATATTGATCGAATAATGTCTTTGTCTTTTTCTGTCATACCTTGGCCACCCATACGAACTAGAATAAAGGCATGTGCAGTACTTAGCCACTCTTCCCAATCTGAGCTTAAAAGGGCAGGTGGAGCAGCTATAATTATACATTTTCTGTTGATTAAACTCTTTTGCGTATACTCTTGCCAAAATTCTGGATGATGTTTTTCAAATGGCGAAGTATTATTATCGATATTTATTAAATAGTTTTTAGCATCCTCTGGTTCTTGAATTTGCTCAATTGTTTCTGGTAGTGTAGAGGACTCGTAACCTTCAATTGTTTTTTCGTTTCCTGTGGCATTTAACATTAATTGATTGCCAGGAAATGTAGCAAGAGATTGCATCAAACTTTCTAAAAAACTATTATCAATATCCTTTTCAGATAGACCAATTATTAATATAGTTCTTAACTCATTGGGTAAATCAGATATCTTTTTCCTTAATCTTTTAATTTCATGTATATTATCAGATTTATCATTTATTGAAATAAAAGGAAGTAGTGTTGTTAGTTCAGTAAAATAACTTGTAGAATAAACTCTTTTATCGAGTAAAACAAAGGCAACAATTCCAGCAGCAATTAGAATAAAAGAAGCTATTGAAGCCCCAACGATAGCAAAAGCTCGTTTAGAGCTTTCTGGTTCTCTTGGCAAAATTGGCGGTGAGAAAATAGTAATTGTTACATCTCCAGAACCTTGCTCAATTGTTCTTACTAGATTTAATTTGTTCAATAAGATTAAGTATGCTTCTTGTGCTATATGAATTTCGGAAGTATATGTGCTTAAACTAGACTCTAGTGGAGCAAATTTAGCTGCATATAAATTCAATTTTTCCAATTCATTTTCTACAGATTCTAACATACTCGCTTCCATTTCTTTGTCTATCTCGTAACCTATGAGTCTGCTCATTAACTCTTGTCTAGCTTGAGAAGGATCGTATGGAACCTTATCAAGCATAGTAATTATTTGTGCCGTTATCTCATTTTTTAGATGTTCTACACTAGTTTCTAGTTCTTGCTTTTGTTCTTCTTCACCTTCGAAAAACAGTAATTTTTCACTCACATTTCTCAAAGAATCTTTTAGTGATGCTATTGTCTTGTTAGAAATATCATTAAAGTTAAAACTACCGGCATTCTGAAGATTCTTTTTTACTATCTCGGCTGCTTTATCATGAGCATCATAAGTTTCGTTTAAATGGGCTAATTTTACTTCCATATTTACTACCTGATTCACAATTGCTTTAGTATGCTCAGGTAGGTTAATGATGTTATTTTCAATTTTAAAATTTTCGAGTTGGCTAATTTTGCCATCTAGTTCTTTTTTAGCATTTTCAACCAATACTTCTAGTCTTTCTCTATTATCTTCTATCTTTTTTTGTGATAATACTTTATACTGCTGAGTAATAATATTGATATAACACCCAGTAATATAAGCTGCTTTGTAAGGGTTTTCGCATTCATATTTTATATCAACATAATTACTTTTTCCAACCCTACTAGCAGTTAACTGACCTTGCATCTCTTTAATACTGAGCCTGTTATTTTCTAGCAATAGAGTAATGCCAATATCTAGTGAATCTGATAAATTCAGAAGATTATATTCTTTACTTAATTCTTTAGCTCTATTATATATTTTAACTGAGTCATCACGTAATTCAGGATTATCATTGAAAGAGAAAAATTGATAATCTCCTTCCATGTATTTTTTTAAAATTTCTAGACGTACCATTTCCGTTGTCTTCCTAGAATTAATCACCTCGATTAAGTCAAAGAA
>PBYL01000078.1 GCA_002729595.1 Thalassovita sp.
AATAAGAATAGCTTACAGTCTATAGCAGTTTCGAGTAGCACAGAGATTGAGCAATTTACTAAAGAAGGTGATGTAATTGCGATAGATGAGGCTCAGTTTTTTGATGAAGGCATTATTGATGTTTGTGTACAACTTGCAGACAAAGGGCACAGAGTAATTGTTTGTGGACTTGATATGGATTTTGAGGGTAAGCCTTTTGGTCCCATGCCAGGCTTAATGAGTGTCGCTGAGTTTGTTACCAAGCTACATGCAATTTGTGCCAGTTGTGGTGATGTAGCATCTTACTCTTTTAGATTAGTAGCTTCAAAAGATAAAGTGCTTTTAGGAGAAATGAATGCTTATGAAGCCAGATGCCGCAAATGTTATGTTGCTGGCATAAAAGAAAACGAAAAAAATAAAGAGAGTTCTAAATCAATATAAAAAAACGGCTGTCAATTATTTTGACAGCCGTTTTTCCTTTTTAAATTTCTTCAACGCAAATTAAGAAATTGCGGCGATCGCTTTTTCATAATCTGGTTCTTGAGCAATTTCAGGTACTTGTTCTGTGTATACCACTTTGCCATCTTCATTTACAATAACAACTGCTCTTGAAAACAAGCCTGCTAAAGGTCCTTCTACCATACTTACATGGTAAGCATCCTCAAAAGTGCTGTTTTTATACTGTGAAGTAGGAATTACTCCGCTAAGACCTTCTGCCTCGCAAAAACGTTTGTGTGCAAAAGGTAAATCTTTTGAGATACATAAAACTACAGTATTATCCACTTCAGAAGCTTTCGCATTAAATGCTCTTACAGAAGCTGCGCAAATTCCTGTATCTACACTTGGGAAAATATTTAGCACTACTTTTTTGCCTTTGTAATCAGCTAGGGTAGTATCGCTTAAATCAGATTTAGTTAAAGTAAAATCTGGAGCTAGAGAACCCAGCTCTGGCAATGTTCCAGAAGTATTAATTGTATTTCCTTTAAAAGTTATTGATGCCATTTTATTAATTTTTACTGGATTGTTTATCTGTTTTATTAAATAAAAAAATGTTTATATCAAATGTTTGAAAAATAGAACTATTCCAGCAAAATATCGGATTATATAGCTAAAATTTTACAGAAATTTTTCAAAAAAAGTATAAGAGTTTCCTACTGACTAATTTTTTGAAATCAGATAGAGGGGTAACGAATTAGTTTAGGTGGTGATTAGACATACAATTATTAAGTGAGGTCATTCTCTTTATTAGTGTAGTATGTCTGTAATTTATCATAATCGTTTAGCTGCTCAATTTTGATTAATTTTGTGCTTTCATTTGATGAGGTAACTTCAAAAAATTCACCTCTTAAATCGAACAGAGAAATTTTGTAACCTTCTTTATATTGGGTAAAAAGCAACTTGCCATTGCCAAAAACAATAGCGCCTTTTTCCATTAAAGATAAATTGCTAAAGTTTTCAATAGGTATCATCATTTAATTAATTAAAGCTTTGTCCTAGAAATTATCAGGAAAAATTTGAGAAAATTAAAATAATATAATTTTTTTTAACTTAAAAGCAAAATAATATGAATAAAAAATTAAATTTTACCTGCTAACTCTGTTTGTTTTATACTCGCCATCTTTTAAACTGACGACAAAAGCATCTTTAAATCCTTCTTGGCGAAGTTTGCCCATCAGCTTCTTTGCGATGTCTAAATCGTACTCTCTACCAACCATATACCTATATTGGTAAGTTTGTCCTGGGAACTTGTATTCTTCTACTCTAATATCAAGTTTTTGAAAGCGATTTTCTTTGAGATTTACAGGTGTAGAAGAGGCCATAATTTGTACTTTATACACTGTGCTTCTGTCTTCCACCTTTATATTTTCTTCATCTAAAAATGCCCTAAAACCTCTAAAAATAGCAGAAGCAATATAATCTTGGCCCAGTTCTGAGTTTAGAAACTTTTCTTCTGTTGGGTTAGTCATAAAGCCACATTCTACGAGCACTCCTGGCATTTTAGTATACTGTAAAGCTTGTAGGTTGTACCCTCTGTCGCGTGCATCCATTACACCACGACTTTTTCTACCAGCTCTTGTGCTAAATTCTTGCTCGATGATGTTTGCTAGTTTTTTGCTAGACGAAAACTTATTACTGTGTATATGGGTGCGAGTTCCAAAAATGGCTTTGTTCGGGTTCGAGTTACAATGAATACTTATAAAGTAATTTGCTCCAGACTTATTAGCCCTTTCTACTCTGCTATCGAGAGAGATTTTGGCGTCTGTAGTTCTTGAGTATATTACTTTTGTATTCGTTAATCTTTCAGAAATATAATTACCAAGTTTGGTAGCAATTTCGAGGTTAAGATGTTTTTCATCTTTCATCCCTTCTTGTCGCGCTTCGTTTCCAGGATCACCACCACCATGCCCTGGGTCTATAAATACAGTGATTGTTTTTGTGGTTTGTGCTTGAGTAAAACCAACTGAAACAACCAGAATTAATGTGAATAAAAAAATACACCTGTTGTTCTGGAATTGCATGGAATTATTTTTCAAAAAAATAAATCTAAAAATATTAAAATTACAGGAGATCGTATAATCTCAGAACTTGTATTGATGCTTTAGATTATCAAATTGGAGCATTTTCTTAATCTAAAACTTAGCAATTAAAAAATCAGCGTATCTAGCTGTTTTCTTCTACAATAAAGTCTAGGAAATTTTGAGTGCTTGTTCGCAATACCTGATAGCAAATTTCAAAACCGTCGTCTCCTTGGTAATATGGGTCTTCTACATCTTTGGAAGATTCCTGCTCATCAAATTCACGCATTTTAAAAACTTTCGCTTTTTTATTGGTAACAGATTTTTCCATTTGCCTAATGGCTTTCATGTTGTTTTCATCCATACCCAGAATGTAGTCAAACTTTTCAAAGTCTGCTGGGCTTAACTGTCTACTGTGGTGTGTAAGTGTAATTCCATGCGAGCTGGCAGTGCGTCTCATACGTTTATCTGGAAGTTCGCCTGCATGGTAACCAATAATTCCTGCTGAATCGCATTCTATTTGATCTGTTAAATCAGCGTCTTCTACTTGTTTTTTAAAAACTCCTTCTGCCATTGGAGATCGGCATATATTACCAAGGCAAACAAACAGTACTTTTATCATTGTGTATTAAAATCTTTCTTGAAATGCTACAAATTTAATATTTAAAATAATTTGCCTAATCAACCACCACTTAATTTAGTTTTAGAATACCCGGCTTTTATCAAAATATCTTTCGCTTTTTGTCTTACATCTCCCTGTAGCAAAATTTCCCCATCTTTTACACTGCCTCCAATTCCACATTGTGTTTTTAATTTTTTACTCAATGCGTCTAAATCATCAGATTTACCTACAAAGCCAGTAATTACTGTAACTTGCTTACCACCTCTGCCTTTTTTCTCTAGTAATACTCTTAAATCTTGTTGGGTTTCGCCAAGTGTATCGGGTTGTAGAAGCCCTTTAAACTGTTCATTATATTCAAATTCAGAATTAGTTGAGTAAACTACACCTTCTCTGTTTTTATGATTTTTCTTTGCCAAAACAATAAGTTTTTATAATTGAAAAATTGATAGATCAAACTTACAAATTATTTAAACACGTTGTGATACGTTCCAGTTTGCCTGAGGCTAGATTATACGAATAGGAGAGGAATTATAAAAATAAAAAACCATCCACTTTGGGATGGTATAAAAAATCTTTGCTTGTTTGTTGTTTGTCTAGGCTTGGATAAACTGCTTAATGAATTTACCAGTATCTAAGTCGATGAAGTAACATTTGTAACCATTATCCTCTTTCTTAATGGTTTTAGTGAAATACTTTTCACGTACTATTCTGTCTTTTTTGATACTGCCTAAAACTTCATTGATTGCGAGTCGCTTCATAGTTATCAGTTTTTTTTGATAATTTTTTTCAAAAACTATGCTTAAAATGTAATTAATTGATTTATAGTGAATTATAATTTAATACTACTCTAAGATTGGGAAGAAATTCCACATGTAAGAATATAACCTTAATTGTGCCTTAATATTTTCTTTAAACCAGTATGTTATTTGATAAAAAGGTAATTTTGTGGCTTTGTATAATAGGTATATATCTTGAATCTAAAACGGATATATTTTGTTTTAAAAAATTTAGAATAGAGGCTTACCTGTTATCTGAGTTGTGCCTTTGTTTTTACAGTAGGCTAGTATTTTACAAGACATTTCAATAAAGTGAAGTTGATTAGGCTAATATTATTATTTCTTATACTACCGGCTATAGTACGCGCTCAGTCTCTTAGCAGTGATGATAAATTGAAAATTCAATATGAAGCAGGGCAGTTTATACAGGAGTTTGAACTGCTGATGAATACCATTGCTTCTCCCGGTTTGAGCAAACTCGAAAGAGATAAGTTAAAAGAGAATAGTTATACAGAATCTGCAAATCAGATTTTTTTAGATAACAAGGTAATCGTAGAAGATGACATAGACCCTTCTTATTACCAAAGTAGCAATAAAGTGAAAGACCTTAGCATAGAACGCTACTTAAATGATTTGGACTTGTTTTATTCTAAAAGCAATAACTCAACGATTTCATTTTCTAACATAAAAGCCTCAGAAGTAAAGCAGGGCAGTTACATTTATCTGGAAGTTTACTTTGAAAGTAAATTTACGGGCAAGCACCAAACAATTTTTGAGAACTATAAGCCAACTAAGAGAGTAGCTACTATTATAGCCAAGAAAGAAGGTAGAAGCTGGAAGATGTTGATTGGAAGTATTGTTTTTTATAATGCATATATGCATCCATTTGTAGAAAATAAAGGTGGCAATAAGTCTAACCCAGCTGTAATTAATCATAAAACTTCTACCACTACAGGTCCAGTACCAAGTAAAGTTTCAGTAATTAAAGATAGAACTGTAACACTAGGAGCAAGCTTGGGTTTTGGGGCAGGTTTTAACCAAGCGGGCATTGGTGCCCATTCTCAGATTTACCTCGCCGATTATCTGGCTGCCAATCTTCAGTATATTTATTTTATTCCTAAGTCGATCGATCCAGTAACAGAGAAAAGATGGAGTATTGATACAGACTTAAATTATGTTTTTGAGACTGATGGAGCTACTAAGATTCCTTATGTGTTGTTAGGTCTAAATTTTCTAAAAAAATCCAGAAATGTAGGTACTCGCCCTAAAGAAACAGAAGTATTTACAGGTATAAATCTTGGAGCAGGCCTAGAATTTGAAGCAGAGAAAAATATGGTGTATTTTGGTGAAATAAAGTATACTACAGGAACTGAAAACCACTTTTTAATAAAAGCTGGTATACGCTTCAAATTTACAATTAGATGAGATTTTTTTACCTTTTAATTTTACCCCTGTTCTTTTCGCATTTTGTCTTTTCTCAAGCTAACAAACAGAAAGCATACTTATCTGGTAAAGTAACAGAAGCTGAGTCGGGGCAGCCAATTCCCGGAGTTCAAATCTTGTACAAAGCTAATAAAGGAACATCTACAGATTTAGATGGCAATTTTAGTGTAGAAATTGATTCTGGCAATTATACATTAATTATCAGGCATATTTCATTTGAGCAAGATACTTTGCCAATCCAACTCGCACAGGGTGAATTAAGAGAGCTAGATATTCAATTACAGCCGGCAGTTAATCAATTAGAATTGGTGAGCATTACTGCCAACAAGTATGAAAAGGATTTGATGGAAGAACCTGTTACGGTAGAAGTTATTAAACCAATTTTACTGGAGCAGGTAAATGTTACCAAAGTAGATCAGGTACTAGAAAAAATCCCCGGAATTACTGTGGCAGATGGGCAGGTGAGTATACGCTCAGGAAGTAGCTATGCATTTGGAGCAGGAACTAGAGTACAAATGATTTTGGATGGCATTCCATTAATTACTGCTGACAGAAATGATATTCGTTGGAATTTCTTTCCGGTAGAACTTGCCGGACAAATAGAAGTATTAAAAGGTGCTTCTTCTACATTATATGGTTCTTCTGCGCTTAATGGAGTAATCCACCTTAGAACTGTAGACCCCACTGAAACCCCAGAAACAGAAGTAAGAACTTATTATCAGGTGTACGATAAACCTAAAAATAAAAGCCAAGCTTGGTGGAGTTCTGCTCCTTATGAATATGGAGTGAGTTTTAAGCATTTAAGGCAAGCAGGTATTTTTGATATTAGTGCTTCTGGTAATTACATAAATGCTAAGAGTTATATCCAAAATGGAGATAACAGCCAGCAACGTTATTTTTTGAAGCTTAAGAAGCGCAAAAAAGAATACTATGGATTAGAGTTAAGTTTGCTTGCCGGTATAATGGATAGCGAAGAAGCCGATTTTCTGTTTTGGCAAAACGATCAAGAAGGTGCATATATCCCTTACAGAGAAGAAGGGGATACAGAAAGCTTTGGTGTAATTCCTTTTCATCGCAGACAATTTTCGCTGCAACCTCAATTGATTTATACCAATAAGAGAAGAAACAAACACATTCTCAATACAAGATACTACCATTTTGAAACCCTCAATTTTGTAGAAAATGTCAACTTTTCTCAGTACACGGGAGATTATCAGTATCACACAACATTAGGCAAGCGATTAAAATTTGTTGGTGGTACTTCTATGCAGTATTTTGATGTAACAGACCCTAATGGCACTGGAAACAAACAAGGGCAAAACATGTCTGCTTATTTACAGACCGAATACATCTGGCAAAAATTTTCAGGAAGTATGGGTTTGCGTTATGAGTATTTCGATGCTGATGGTTTAGATAAAGAGCAGTTTCCAGTAGTTAGGTTAGCCGGTAACTATAGATTAAATCTTCGCACAAGCATAAGAGCTTCTTTTGGGCAAGGTTTCCGTTTCCCAAGTTTTACAGAGGCTTTTGTCGATCAATCAGACGAAGCCATTCCCATTTATCCTAATCCAGATTTAAAACCAGAATATGGTTGGAATGCTGAGTTAGGCATCAAAAAACAATTGGGCAATGGCGATTTTGTAACGTATCTGGATGGGGCTCTCTTTGTCTCTGAATATTTTGATATGATTGAGTTTAGACCCAACATATTTTTACCAGACTCAATTGAAGTTCCTGCAGAAGATCGATACGATTATATAGGAGTGAGGAGTGAAAACGTAGACAGAGCCAGAATCGCAGGTTTTGAGTTTTCGGCAACAGGAGAAGGTAAAGTGGGTAGCACACCATTCAGATTATTAATGGGTTATACTTACACCTATCCAGTTCAGTTGGAAGATGGTAGTGAGTTGATCTCAGCTACAACCTATGCAAAAAGATTCTTTAAAAGTATTTTTAATAGTGATGATGAAATTATCGACCCAATGCTTAGGTACAGACAAAGGCATTTGGTTAAAGCAGATTTAAACTTGAGACCCGGTAATTTTACATTCGGAGCAGATTTAAGATACTATGGTTTTGTTGAGAAGATCGATGCATTTCTTACTGTAGTAATCCCCGGAATTGATACTTACAGACAAAGAAACGACAATGGCGAATTGGTCTTTAATTTTAGAGCTGGTTACGACTTTAAGAAATGGGGCACATTTAGAGTAATCGTAAATAATGTTTTCAATAGAGAATATTCTTTGCGATATGCGAAAATGGATCCACCTAGAAACTACACCTTCCAGTATGTTTTTAAATTACCTTCTAAATAAACGTTCGCATTTTGCTAATCCTTTTTCCTCTTTATTTGAAAGTGATGGGTATATGTTTAAATTTATTAAAGGTTGAAGTAACGCATATTGTTTTAATCGCACTAAATTAACAGCTATAATGAGTAAATTTTAATATTTTCTTGTTGTCACCATTAAAACCTGGTGTATTCTTTAAATTAAGTAGATACTAAATCATATGTCTTTTGGATTTCCTCCCCTCGCCGAGGAAGAGATAAGTTATCGTCAACTAACTAAAACACAATTTTTGGTGCTTGCAGAAGAGTCGTTAAGAAAAAATGGCTGGTCTGTTGAAGTACTAAGTTTGCATGGAATTACCGCCCGAACAGAACCCACAATAAAAAATCCCGGAGAAAGAATTGTAATTCGTTTGCGAGATACGAATTGTAAAGTTACCAGTTACTCTCTTGGTAGAACCTTTTTCGATAAAGGGCTTAATGAAAAAAATATTCAGACATTTAAGGCAAGTCTAAAAGAATCTGTAAAGTTTGCCGATCTGGAAAAGATTAATCTGAGTTACCTCAAACTATCAGATTATATTTCTGAAAATAAACATCCACTTCTTAAAGTACCTGCATCAACAGAAGAACAGTTAAAGCAGGCATTTCATAATTTACTTCCACAAAAAGGCCTTACAGTAACTTCGGTTATCATCACTATGAATGTGCTCATTTACTTGGCGATGATATTATCTGGTATCGATTTTCTTACACCAGATGTAATGAAGTTAGTCGATTGGGGGGCTAATATAAGAAGCCATACGCTTGATGGAGAATGGTGGAGACTAGTTACATGTACATTTTTGCATTACGGTTTGCTCCACATAGGCATGAATATGTGGGTGCTGTATGATATTGGAAATTTTGTAGAAAGCATAATTGGTAAAGTTAAATTTATTGGCGCTTATCTACTTTCTGGAATAGCAGGTAGCATTACTAGTTTGTGGTGGCACGACCAAGTAGTTGGCGTAGGTGCATCAGGCGCTATTTTCGGTTTGTTTGGTGTCTTTTTAGCCATCAATTCTACTGGGTATATCGATAGAGCTTTCAATCAAAAAATGCAGAATAGAATCCTGTTTTTTTTATTGTTTAGCTTAGGCATAGGCTGGGTAGTTCCTCAGTTCGATAATGCAGGCCATATTGGCGGATTAATAGGAGGCGTAATTACCGGTTTATTCTTGTTGCCCAACTTGTTACAAAGAGGTCCAGTAATTTTGAGAAGCTATCCGATTTTATTTGCCTCTTTCATTTTAATTCCATCAACTGTATTAGTGTTGTCTTTTACATCTAATTGGTCTGTGCATTACAACAGGTCTATGGATGTTTATTCTGAAAATGAAGAAAAGGCAATGGAGTATTATGGTTTTTCAGAAGAAACAGCGCCTGAGGCTAAAATTTCTTTCCTTAAAAACACAGGTATTGAATTATGGAAAGAAAATATTGATATAGCTAATGATATAAAAGACCTCTATGGTTTGCCGCCTGAGTATATTAAAAGAGCAATGTTGCTAGAGCAGTATGCTTCTCTCAGAAAAGAGCTTTTTGAAAACTTACTCATCAGCGAAGAAAAAACTGGCAAAAATGTAAATAACGAGATTGCTTCTTTAAGTGAAGACATTAGAGATATTCTTATTCAGTTAAACCCAAATCAGGCAAGCTACCTCATGGAGCGAGCTGAGGAGAATATGAGAAATGGCAACTATGCGGCAGCACTAGAAGATGCCAATACTTTAATTAGCTTATTGCCATCAAGAACAAGCTTATACGATTTTAGAGCAAGGGTTTATAGAAACTTGCAACGTTTTGAAGATGCAGTAAAAGATTACGACCAGATTATAAAAATGGAAGTGTTAGCAGCAGCAGCTTCTAAATCAGAAGTGTCTTCTGTAGGTATTTATATAGATAAAGGTTTTTGTTTGTCGAGACTAGGCAAGCACCAACAGGCAATAGATGCTTATAATAAAGCACTAGAGGTTTCTCCTGATAATGCCATTGCTTACAACTATCGAGGTTGGTCTTATTTCCAGCTAAACGATCATGAAAAAGCCTTAGATGATTATAGAAAAGCATTAAAGTTATTTCCCGGATTAGGTACTACAATTAGCAATTTGGGTTTGCTCAAATATTATATGGGCGAAAAAGACAGTGCCACTTATTACCTCAAAAAAGCAATTACTTACGATAATACACTCGATTTTCCACATCAGGTGTTAGGTAGGTTTGAAAATAGCAAAGGAAACGATGCAGCAGCTTTAGTACATTACAATGATGCCATCGAGTCTGATCCATTAGATGCCAATAATTATTACCTCCGAGCCATGACGCTTTTGAGCTTAGGCAAACTAGAAGCATTAGAAGATATTGAAAAAGCCTTAGCATTGAACCCGCACGATGCCGATTATTTTAGAGTATTGGCAGATATTCAGTATCAATTATTTGGATTGAGAGATGCAGCTTTAATGAGTTACTCTACAGCCATTGCTATGCAACCCAATGAGAAATATCAGTACATCTACCGATCAGATTTTTATCTGGGTCAGAAAATGTATGATGCAGCACTGCAAGATTACCAAAAAGTAATAATGCTAGATTCTGCTTATTCTAGTGCTTGGGGTAACTCCGGTTGGATAAAATACTTGCAGGGAGATTATCAGGCAACTGTAGATTATTCTAATAAAGCCATTGAGCTAGATTCTACTGCAATTTATGCGATGTATAACCTCGCCCTTGCCGAATTAAATCTAGGAAATACTCAGAAAGCTAAAGAATTATATATCGATTTTCGTGAGAAGGATTTAAAACACGATGGCGAGGTTAATTCTGGTGCTATATCAGATTTAAAAGATATGATAAAAGACAACCGAAAAGTAGATGAGGCGGCAAGTATCCTACAAGAAGTATTTAAGGAAGAAGTAACTCTTCCTTAAAAATCATCTGCAATTACATCAATTTTATTAAATGAAGTAATAATTCCTTTGATCAAAGCAGAACTAAAACCTTGGTGTTCCATTTCGTTTAATCCTGCAATGGTACAACCTTGTGGAGTAGTTACTTTGTCAATCTCTCTTTCAGGGTGTTGGCCTCTTTCTAACAAAAGTGATGCAGCCCCTTTTACAGTTTGTGCAGCAATTAACTGAGCAACTTCTGCATTAAATCCAATTTCAATTCCACCTTGAGACTGCGCTCTAATGTAGCGTAAAGCATAAGCGATTCCGCAAGCACCTAGCACAGTTGAAGCTGCCATTAGGTTTTCGTCGATGATTACAGCCTTGCCTAATGTGTTAAATATTTCAACTACTTCTTCCTTTTGTTCTGTGGTAGCATTATTGGTTGCAATACAAGTCATAGATTCTCTAATCGCAACAGCGGTATTAGGCATCGCTCTAAAAATACTTATTTTACTGCCTACAATGCTTTCCATATTGCTAAGACTCACACCTGTAATTACAGAAATCAATATCTGTGTTTCTTCATTTAATACAGGCTTTATCTCTTCTAGTATCGCTCTTATTTGCTTTGGCTTTACTGCAAGCAAGATAATATCAGCATTTTGAACAGCTCTTTTGTTATCACTGTCAATCTGGATATTTTGCTTTGTCAGATATTCAATATTTTCAATTTTCCTTCTGGTTACACAAATATTTTCAGGAGAGATTAAACCACTGCTCGCGATTCCTTCAGCGATAGATGCACCTAGATTTCCTCCTCCGATTATTGCTATTGATTTGTTTTTCATATGTTTATTATTTCCTTAATTGAAGGTTTAAAAGTACAAATACTTTTAGCGAGGAGGAATAATTTAGCTAATATCTTGAGTGTCTTTTTGAAGAATTATACTAGAAAGAGGGAATAAAAAAAGCACCACCCATGGAGTAGTGGTGCTAAATCAGATCATAAAGCAATACGTTTTATTAATATTGCCTGCCGGTCGAAAGAATTTTTGCACAAGTAATGTATATTAAAAGTAATTATTTTAAGCTTATTATTGAGATTATTCTAAAAATAATGAGATTTTTTTACGATTATGTTTCGTGATGATCTCTAATATAATGAAAATTTTAAATTTTATGCTATGGTTTAAGATTTTTTAAATTGTGTTGAATTATACCAGATATGCATTGAAAAATACCTAACTGATTTTGGATTCTTGATGTTATTATTATTAGAGAGTTAAAAAATTTGGAGATAGCATAATATGTTTCTTCTAGCATATATGCAAAAAGGAAGTGGGTTTAGATGAAAGCCGGGGAATTTGGATATAATTCCATCCCCGGTTTTTTTTATTTTAATATTCTTTTAAAGAATTGATGTAATCTGAAATAGAATCCGATTCGATATTAATTTCATCTAAAACACAGTATTCCTCTTTTTTTAATTCTTCTATTTTTAAACCATTAAATGTTATCGCATTAATGGAGGATTTGTTGAAATTTTTAATCTGGATTTCAACATTATAGAAACAACTACACATTGTGATATCCATCGTTTCCATTCTAATATCCAGAGAATTATCTGAAGATATTAAGGTCGTAAAGTAATCATTGCTACAAGCTCCACAAACACCTAAGTTTAAAACCAATGTATCATTTGTGATTCTTAGATCTTGTAGACCAATTTTACTTTTCTTTACTGATGATGTGATGCATTCTGAAATTGAGAAATGGATAATTTCTGGCTTTTTAATATTCTCGATAGATAATAAAATAACTATCGAGAATATTAAAGTCCAGTTTTTAAGAATTATCATTGATTCTTCTCTGCCAATTGGTTGTTTCTTGTATGCAGTTTGTTTTGGATAAAGCCTCCTATCTTTCTACCTTGAGCGACTCCATTTTTTATAGCAGGCATATAGTGAATGCCTCCATAAAGTCTACTAATTGCAGCTTCTTCTGAAGCTTGAATAAACGATGTATAGTTTCTTGGTGGTAAACCATATTCAGTTTCAGTAGAATCTATGTAGCTAAAGTTATCGCCGATTAGGTTGGTTAAAGCTACCGCAGCCGCAGAAGAAATTACACTGTGCCCACTGGTATACTCTGGAAATGGTGGAGTTTGTAAAAGTGGAAGCCAATCTTCATCTATATACTCATTAATTACAGTTTCTGGTCTTATTAGATTACTTCTGTATTTTTCGTCCCAGCAGCTAATAAAAGCATCCATTAAAGAAACAGATACAAGGGTATAAGACTCTACTGTTTCCATAAAGTCTAACTTAGCTTGCTTGCCAGCAATAGACGTAATACCAATCCAGTGACCACCCGGTGTAATTTTTTTAATGGCAAACATCGCATGTCCTCTGTGATTAGAAACATAAGGATTGCAATCCCAGAACTTGGCAATGCTGTGTTGCTCTTCATCTAGGTTGTTTACAGTTTCATACACTTCCATCACTTCTTTATAAAAATCACTGTTTTTATCTAAGCTAAAAGCAGAAGGTCTGGCAGGTACAAACTGATTAGCAGAATCGAGTACAAAAGGTCTTATTTTACTCCAGTGTGGCTCAATACCTTCCATATAATCTGGTGGTGTTGGCTTCCATCGTCCAGTTTCCTCTGTTACTGTAAATTTGGGAAATGTACGAGTTTGCTTGTAATTATCACTTCCAGACCATTTTATAATGTGTTTGGCAACTTGCTCGCCATAAGCCATCGATCTGTCGTACACCTCTTGCGAAATACCAGAGTTTTTGAAGTCGTTGTAAATCTCTTGTTGATAACTCTCCATTTTATCTTCTGAGAAAATCATGGTTTTTCCTGTCATCAAAAAGGCATTAATTGCCGCAAGTGGGTAACAATATTCCAGATTTTTATCTGCCAGAGGTACATCTTTTAAATCTGTAAGTTGATTTTGCAGAGACCTAAATTCTGGATTTTTTTGAACCATAATTTCATAAGCAGCAATAGAAGGGTAAGAGTAAATTCTGCTTGCTACTGGCGGTGAGAATATATCGTGTACAATAATATCTGTGAGCTTTTTCATGCTTCTGTGAAAAATCTCAGGATCGTTTACATCTATACTTGTTTGGGTTTCTTGGGTCTCTTCTTTTTCACAAGAAATCAAAGTGAAAGAAAAGGCAAGAATAGCACTCAGTATTTTTAATGCATGTCTGGCAGATTTAAAACCGAATGTATGTACTGGGTAAAGTTTCATTTTCAAAATAGTTTTTATTCGTTGTTTTAAATAATTAGGCAAAGGTTAGTGATACTAGTACTCTGTAATATTATTATAATAATGATATGGGGATTAGCCCAATAAAATCAAATTACTTAATTCCTTGAGATAAGTTGTAAGCGTTTACTTATGTAATTTACAACTGTTTGTTAGTAAATAAGATACTGGTTGATATTCTTTAAGAAAAAAGAAATAAAAAGGGTTCAATTTGAAAATTTATTAATTTGATTTAAATAATCAGCAATTATTGAATTGATTTTTCAGAATTATTTATTTCAAAAAATAAAGGGGTAGCATTATTTATAGCTGTAACAATCAATTTTTTACCATTTACTTCAATAATAGCCATTTTTCTGCACTCACCTTCGAGCCATAATCCGTGTGATCTGTTTGGTAAATAAGAGAATGAGTTTGCTCCTGAGTTTAGCAATAAAGTACCAAAGCTGGCATCGTATTTACCTAAAGCCGGACCAACGCCCCAGAAGTTCCCGGCAGTGAGTAAATCTTTTTTACCATCGCCATTAAAATCTTCTGCTATAATCGCATATACTGGTGAAAACTGCGCTTCAACAGGCAAAGTTTGCATGGTAAATTGATTGTGCCCATTGTTAATAAATATGGCAGAAGCCAACTCTTGAATGTCTTTTTCTACCGCATTTTGTCTTTTTTCAGCATTAAAAACTTCGTTTATTTTCTTCTGAGAAAATTGAGTGTAAGTAGGAAATGCTTTTCTGATATAAGCCATCTGATCAATCAGTTCATCTCTGCCAGCCATTGAGTAAGATTGTTTATTTCCATCTACAGATTTCTTGTAATATGAAATAATCGGGTCAGTATTTCCGCTTACATCTAAATCTTTTACAAACAGTTGAAGTGGTTCTTTTGCTGATGCTTTGAGGCTGCTATTTAATCCCAGATTACCAGCGATAATATCTGTATCTCCATCATTATCAATATCAGTGGCAGTGAGTGTTTGCCACCAACCTGAATAGGGTTTTAGCCCATTAGTATCTGTTGTTTCTGTGAAGGTTCCTTCATTATTTTCGAAATATCTAATCGGCATCCAACTCCCACAAATCACTAAATCAGGAAAATTACTTTTATTACCTGTAATCCAGATGGCATCTGTAAGCATGCCTACTTCTTTTAATGCCGGAATTTTTTCTGAAGTAACATCTTTAAACTGACCATTTCCATTGTTTTCTAAAAGGTAAGATGAGGCCGATAAACCATAAGAACCGGGAATATTTCTAACTCCGATAAAAATATCCATATCTCCATCATTATCGAAGTCAGCAGGTTTTATAGTGGCGGTATTCTCATAAATTGGAGGAAGTGCATCCGTTGACTTGCTAAAACTACCTCGCCCATTATTTAAATAAAGTCTATCTTGTAGCAGAGGTTTTCCCTGTTCTAACTGGTTACCGGCAGAAGCTACGAGTAAATCTAAATCATTATCATTATCCACATCAAAAAACACAGCATCTACATCTTCAAATAACCTATCTTGCTGAAAATCTGGATTCGTTAATTCTTCAAAACTTCTATCGCTTAATTGCACATATAGTTTTCCCTTTTGTCCTGCTGCTCCACCAAAATACATATCATCCAATCCATCTCCATTTACATCGCCAGTAGCTAAAGCCGGACCTTGTGTAGAAAGCAAATGCGGCATAAGTCGCTCAGCATTAAAGTCGGTGTATTTATTTTCGGCGTGTTTGAAATCTATACCAGTAGGTTTGCTATTGGTAAATAAGGCAGGTTGAGTTTTTAGCTTTTCTTCTAGATAACTTTTTAAAGTAAGTAGGGCAGAGGCATTTTTTATATCAAACTCAAATTGCTTTGTGTATGGAATGTTTTCTACTGTTTCATATTTTCCATTTGGCCAGAAAACACTCATTCTATCAATAATTGAATCTGTGGAATTGCCTAAACCAAATAGTAACTCATGCGATGTAGCAGACTGAAAACCTTTTGTCGGGTTGTTTTCCTGATAGTAAGTATTGCCATTATTTTCAATTACTACTTTGCTGTTAAGCCCTTTAAAATTCTCCTTGTTTCCTTTGAGCTTAACTTTGATTGAAGGTTGCGTACTATTATTTCTATAGATTGAAGCAACTGCATTGATGTTATTCACCACCAAATCTTGATCTCCATCATTATCTAAATCTGTGAATAAAGCACCATTGGAGAATCCTTTTTCATCGAGCCCCCAATCTTTTTGAACTTGCTTAAAACTGATAGTCGAATCGCCACCAGTGTTAGCAAATGCATAGTTTGCTAAAGGCACAGAGGGCATTTGTAAAATTACTTTGAGGTTATCTGAGGTTATTCCGCTATTTAAAGACCGTTTAATGTTAT
>PBYL01000079.1 GCA_002729595.1 Thalassovita sp.
AATTATCAACTAGTTTTACAGACAATTGTGAAATTTTTTGCTGGTTCAGTAAATACTCTTTTGTAATTGCATTATCGATTCCAGCAAGTTTACCTTCTCCAAATAACAATTTCACTTCTCTTAATTTTTCTGAATCTCTGGATTTGTGAATTGTAAGAGCTAGATTGAGAATATCAACACGCATTTGTTTTTGCTTTTGATCAATCTCAGTTATTTTTTTTCTTTTTTTTAGTTTGATCAAATCATTCTCAAGCTGGGCGATTTCTTTTTGAATTAATTTTTTCTTATTTAATAATTCCTCATATCTATCAAATGAAAAATAAAACTTATCTAGTTCGAAATGAGTATCATTACCAGAACGAATATCTTCTATAATTACAAGAATATCAGACTCTTTTAAAGCTCCTTGGCTAAGAAAAGAGTGTACATCTTTTCCCGATTTTATATTCTTAAATCTATTCATCTTATGATTTTTAGTATTTCTTTTGACTTTTGATAGTGATAATTAGCCTGATTAGTATCATTAAGTTTAAATAATACCTCTGAAGTCTTACGATGAACTTCTTCCAATTTAATTAAATAATATTGGTCTAATTCAACATGTGTATCCTCTCCAGAACGGATGTCTTCAATAATCGATAGAATCTGAAACTCAGATATAAATTCTTGCTTGAGGAAGGTGTAAATATCTTTCCCAGATTTTATTTGACTAACAGTTTGTATAGTCATAGTATCAATTCGTTTTATTCCAAAAGCTAAAAATATCTTTCTGTCTTGCCTCATAGTAATCCATTAAAGCAAAGAGCTCATCTTGATCATTTGTTAGATCATTTTCATCAAGCAATTTATCAACCTCTTTAAACCGACCTAATTCATACAACTCTCTAGCTTTGCGAAGCCTTTCTGTTCTCGGCTTAATCTTAAGGAGCGTATCACCTAAACGTAATGCATCAGCTTTAAACTGCTTTAACCCTTCTTCTAAATGCTCAAGCTTTTTAGTTTCGGCAAACCACCTTTCATTTTTTTCTGACTCCAATGAAAATACAATACTCCTTTGTTTGGTTACCTTAGCTTCTAAAGCCAAAAAATCTGGGGATGTATGAAAAAATTGATTGATAGTTACATTGGTATCTTGACCTGAAGAAATATTTTTAATCTCTAATTCTATACTCACTTCATCGGATGATAAGTATTGTAATATACTGATGAAATTATCTCCATCTGCATGAATTTTGCCTAAATTCTCTTTCATTATTCATCAGTATTTTGCTTGATATTTGTATCTCTACCACTACTTATATTTCCAATATTTAAACTACTCTTGCTTCCCTGTACTTTATCCCCCACATGTATTTGGCTATTATTTACATCTTGAAAAATTGTGTTCTTATTGCCAGTGATATTTATTGTATTTTTTTTTATTTTGCTCTGACTTTCCTTTAGCCACTCTGGATCTTCTACTTTTAAAAGATTAAACAAAGCTTCTAGTCTTGATTTAAGATCCTGAGCACTTATTGCTTTATAATCCTTTGCTTCATCAACTGCTTCACTCAGTTCTTTTTGAACTGACTTATCTGTGGGTTTAGCTTTAAGTGTTTCAAGCTTTTCTTTACCTCTTTTGGAGAGTCTGTCTTTGAACCAGTCATAAAAATCATTAATACCCTTTTTTACAACTTCCTTACCTCCATTATTATTTAGATAAAGCAGTGCGGGAATTAAAAGTGTTAATTCTTCCATTATATTTTCAGTTTTAAAATTTATCTTTTAACCTAATATAGTGATATATTTATTATTAAGCATACAAATGCCCTTGAAATCCTATAAAGGTTTCGCGGATGGTTTTGATGTCTCCTAGGTGGAGTTTGGCATCGGCTATGGCTCCGTAGTTGAGTTTCAGCAAATTTGCCAGTTTTTCATCGTCTAGTTCGGTTTCCCCTTCTTTTACATATTGATCCAGCACAAAATTTAAAAACTCTTGTTGTTTGGAATCATAATCGTCTAAAAAGATTCGTGCTTTGGCTGCTCGCTCTATTCGGGGAATCATTTCTTTATGGTAAGCAATATAGCTCAGCACATCGAATAAATCGCTTTTCTCTCCATGTACCAACTTACGCAAGTCTTCTAATTGTGCTGGTGTATAACCTTTTTCACTTAGCTCCGATAACAACTTCTTTCTGGTGCTGGGCAAGCTCCATAGCTCGCGAAGCTCCACTTCATTTTTAAATAATCCTGGCAAATCGCCAAACAGATGCTTTACAAACTCTTCAGCTGATATCGGCTTTCCTTCTGGACTCCAAAAGGTAGTTTTTACCATACTGTCTAACTCGCGCTCTTTGTTATCAGCTAATTTGATTCTGGTGAGTTTTTTAGGTGGATTCTCGCAAACACAAGGATCGTTCAAACAATTAGGACAAATCTCTGGCTCTTGTAAACAGATACAAGGATCACTCCCACATTTCGGACAACCCAAAACATCCTTAATTGGCCTTGGCTCGTGTATTACAGGTTCTGCTGGCTCACCATCCCACTCAGGGTCTTGAAAGTGTTCGTGCGCATTTACAAAATCGTAGATAGTAAAATAATCTTTGCCATCGAATAATCGTGTTCCTCTCCCCACAATCTGTTTAAACTCTACCATCGATTTTACTGGGCGCATCAAAATGATATTCCTTACCTCTGGTGCATCTACTCCGGTACTTAGCTTTTGAGATGTAGTAAGAATGGTTGGGATGCTCTTTTCATTATCTTGAAAATCTCGTAGATGTTGCTCTCCCAAACCTCCATCGTCTGCGGTTACCCTATGGCAGTAGTTGGTATTTTTACTATCTGCATACTGGTTAATTAAATCTCTCACTGCAGCTGCATGCCTTTGTGTGGCACAGAATACCAAAGATTTTTGCGATTGATTAATTAGCGCTAAAAAGCGTTTAACTCTGTATTTTTCTCGGGCTTTAATCTCTATAATGCGATTAAAATCTGCTTCTGTATAAACCCGGCCTTTTTCTACCTCACCATCTTCAACTTCATCATCTTCTGTAAAGATATAGGTATCTATTGTAGTTTGTATTTGGCTCACTTTAAAAGGGGTGAGAAAACCATCGTTTATACCCTCTTTGAGCTTATAGGTATAAACAGGCTCACCAAAATAGCGGTAAGTATCTGCATTAACGTCCCTTTTTGGGGTAGCGGTTAAACCAAGATGCACTGCTGGCGAAAAATACGCTAAAATAGCTCGCCAAGAACTCTCATCATTAGCGCCTCCTCTATGGCACTCATCTATTATTATAAAATCAAAAAAATCTTTCTCATACTCTCCAAAATATGGGGCTCCGGTAGGGCCACTCATAAATGTTTGGAAGATGGTAAAAAAGATGCTGCCATTTTTAGGCACCTTCTTTTTCTTTTTTATTTCGTCTGGTGCAATGCGTACCAATGCTTCTTCTTCAAAAGAATTACAGTATGCATTAAAGGCCTGATCTGCCAATATATTCCGGTCTGCCAGAAACAATATACGGGGTGTTCGTTTGCCATCTCTTTGTAAATTCCAGCGAGCCTGAAACAATTTCCAGGCAATTTGAAATGAAATAGCTGTTTTGCCTGTACCTGTAGCCAGTGTGAGTAAAATGCGTTCTTTTTTGTCGGCTACAGCTTCTAATACTTTGGTAATAGCATTTTCTTGATAATATCTGGGCTGCCAAGTACCTCCCCGATCTTCAAAAGGGATAGAAAGTAAACGTTCTTTCCAATTGGCGATTTCTTTTTGGGTGGCTTCTTTAGGTGTGGGGAATGTCATCTGCCAAAGCTCATCGGGGCTGGGGTAGGCACTCACATCCCCCTCTTTACCTTCTTCTATATCTACCTGATAAATTTTAAGCCCATTGGTAGCAAAACTAAAGCGGATGTTTAAACGCTCGGCATAGTCTTTTACCTGAGCTAAACCATCTGTATAGCCTTTATCTCTGGCTTTTACTTCTATTACTGCCAGATTTCTATTTTTGTACTGAAGCACATAATCTGCCTTAAGGGGTTGGGTTCTTCTACCCTGCCCGATAAGACGACCTTTTGAAATTGGGAACTGTTTACGGATGCGACTGCCTTCTACCTCGCTCCAACCAGCTTTTTTTAATGCCGGCTCTACCAGTTCAAATTCTGTTTGTGCTTCGTTCATATCTACTACATTGTACAAATAATTAAAGCCACTTTAAGATTTACCTACACTTTCATACACCATATCATCTTCTGCTGCCATTGGTAAATTATCTAATATTGCTGATTTAGCTTTGTTACTGGTTAATTCTCCCGAAAACGCTTTTTGGAGTATTGATTTTTTAAGGTCTTCAAGTTTATTTAAATTATTTAAGTAATTATATTCAACCTTTTCAGTTAATTTTCTAATGTTGTTTAAAGCATGAACAATATTAAGCTGTTCTTCTATTGATTTTGGGAAAATGATTTTCAAATTCTGAATTTGAGCTTTTGTTATAGCTTGCCTAGTTGCTCCCTTTTCTCCAATGCCTAGAAGCTCATATTTTTTATTTTTTGAGGTTAAATAATAATGGAGAAACTCATTATTAACAATATTGTCTTTTAATCTTATAATTGAAACATGCTGATTTACTCTTGCAGGAAGGTATTTATTTGGGACAATACAACATCTAGCAATGGAAGCCCCTGTAATATTCAATAAAACATCACCTTCTTCTAATTCAACATTATCTAATTTTTTTGCTTGAATCTCATCAATAAAAGCCAACTTTTCAATTCTGAACCCATCATCATATACATTTAAACTTCTAATTAATGAAATTCCAGATTCTTTATAAGAGGCCTGCCCTCCTCTAGGAGTTGCTCCACTTCCAATTTTTGAGGTGATATGCACTAGCTTCTTCTCTTCCCAGCCTTCTCCTTTTTGGGAGAATATTTCGTTGAGTTTTGATTGAAACAGCTCTTTGGCATTGGCTATGTTTTTCTCCAGGTTTGCTTTGGCTTTGTCAATTGCCTCAAATGCCTTATCCAAAATCGCTACAATTTGCTTTTGCTCTTCTAGTGGTGGGATATTGACCTTTATAGTAGATAATCTACTTAAAGCCAATTTTGGCATCGCAGTAGTCCGTGTATTTAAACCTACTTGATTCTTAAAGTCATCACTAAATGTAAAGAAGAGTAAATACTTATTGTATACTGAATCATCTAAAATTAACTTACAGGCATTTTCAGTTAAATTTGCACCATCTAATTCTTTAGGAACTATTCCAGTTTTACCGATAGTTCCAGCAATACTTATATATACATCTTTTGCACTAATAGTATAATTTTTTATCTCCTCATATACTTCTTCTTTTAAATAATGAATATCTGAAAGATCAACTGATCCATTTTCATTAAAATCTTTAACTCTAATATATGGATGTGAAGTTACTCTTTTTATCAACTTTTGCCCTTTAGGAATTCTCTTGCCTCCTTTAATTTTAGCTATATCTCCAAACTTTTTTTTCGACCAACCCTCTATCATATCAACGCCTTTATAGTTTGTAAAATCTCATTAGTCTCACTATCCAATTGTTCCATTTCTGCCAATATTTGCTGTGGGCTGCGCAATGGAGCTTCTTCTGGTGCATTCGGGTTCTTTACACTTAAATCTATGGTTTCTTCATCCACCTCATTAACTCTCAATGTCCAAGATTTTTCTGTTTCTGCTTTACTAGCAAACTGAGTCAGAAAATCTTCCATATCATTATCGTTCAATGGGTTGGTTTTACCCATATTTCGCCCCGGGTCTAGCTGGTAGTACCATATTTTTTTAGTGGATTCTCCTTTTTTAAAGAATAGTACCACGGTTTTTACACCAGCCCCTAAAAATGTACCTCCTGGCATATCTAGCACGGTATGTAAGTCGCAACTCTCTAGTAAATGCTTACGCAAGCTTACAGAGGCTTTGTCTGCATTACTTAAAAAAGTGTTTTTAATAACAATGGCCGCTCTACCACCTGTTTTTAAAGATTTTATAAAGTGCTGTAAAAAGAGAAAGGCAGTCTCTCCGGTTTTAATATCAAAATTCTGCTGTATCTCCTTGCGCTCTTTTCCACCAAATGGAGGATTTGCCAATATTACATGGTAGCGGTCTTTTTCCTGTATATTGCGAATACTCTCACTCAGGGTATTTATATGAATAATATTAGGCGCCTCAATGCCATGCAAAATCATGTTCATTATACCTATTACATAAGCCAGATTCTTTTTCTCTTTACCAAAAAAAGTATCTTCTTGCAAGGTTTTGAGGTTTTCGGTAGACTTCTCCATACGCTTGTACATGTATTCGTAGGCTTCACACAAAAAGCCACAAGAACCAGCTGCACCATCGTATATCTTTTCTCCAATTTGTGGGTCAGTCACCGAGATCATTGCCCTAATTAATGGGCGTGGTGTATAATATTGGCCACCGTTACGCCCAGCATTACCCATGTTTTTAATCTTGCTTTCATACAAGTGGCTGAGCTCATGTTTGTCTTTAGAAGAACGAAAAGGGAGTTCGTTGGCATATTCCAATACTTCCCTCAAGTTATACCCACTTTGTATTTTATTTTTAAGTTCAGAGAAAATCTCTCCAATTTTATATTCAATTGTCTGCGGATTTTCTACATGCTTTAATTTAAATTTAGCCAGATAAGGGAACAATTGGCCATCTACAAACTGTACCAGATCAATACCAGTAAGTGCTTTGTTTCTATCCAGTTTACCTTCTGTATCTTTAGGCATTGCCCAGTTACTCCATCGGTATTCTTCATCTAAAATGTAATCGTAATTTCTGCCTTCCAGCTCAGCCTCATCTGCCTTATCTCGCTCCAAATCATCCAGGTACCTCAGAAACATTACCCAAGAGGTCTGCCCAATGTAATCCAGTTCACTATCGGCCCCTGCATCCTTATAGAGGATATCATCAATATTTTTAAAAGTCTGCTCAAACATCTCCTTAATTCTTTCTACAAAAAATTTAGTAATAAAGCTAAATATTAACAACTTCAATCACAACGCTTTTTTTCTAATGGGCTATATTTTATTTTGAATATTTGGAATTGTTTACAAATAATGTTTGTAGTATTGTAATCAACCTCAATAAATTGCAACTATAAAACTCAATAACTTTATTAACTTTTTTTCAATTAGGCATAGCCATTAATTGTTATAATAACTTACAAATCATCACAATTAATACTTAACAAAAGTAGGTTAAGTATATTCCATAACAATCTCAAAACTACCAGCGGGTATACTAACAATTATAATTAGTACTATCACTTTTACTGTGTCTTTGTATCACATTGTGAGATGCAACTATGCTGTTCTGGTTGATTAGTATTGAATTTAATTTTTGATTTTGATGAAGACAGAAAGTTATTTTGAAAACATTCATACAGTTCTTACAGACCGAATATCTAATGCAAAAAAAGAAATTAAAGTTGCAGTAGCTTGGTTTACCGATCTTGAACTAATTGAATTATTATCTCTTAAAGCACAAGAAGGGATAACTATTGAGATGATTATTGCTGAGAATGATGTAAATCAAAAAATTGATTATACTCCTTTAACTCAAGCTGGTGTAAACATTTTATTTTTTCCGCCGAAAGGATATGGTACAATGCACCATAAGTTTTGCATTATTGACCAAGAGTTAGTTATCACAGGATCTTACAATTGGACAATCAACGCCAAAAAAAACAATGGTGAGAATATATTAATAGTAAAAGATTCTGAAACCATCAATCATTACTTAACTCAGTTCCAAGAACTTCAAGCAAAGCTAAAAATGGGAGATAATTACAATAACTCAGTGCCAGAACCTACTTTTTCGAGTAATGGCATACATCATAAAGAAAACAACTCTTCTATGCAGTTAAATGAATTTGAAGAAGAGTGGAATGTATACCTCAATAGCAATGTATTAAATTATGATCGAGAAGATCTAAAAACCAAAGGTTTCGAAAGAGCAAAAGATACTCAAGGTAATCCAGATATAATTAATCAATATCTGAATACGATTTATCACGATTTACTTTCTGATACTGAAATTGATGAACATAAACTTGACCTCTTAAAAAACAGACTAGAACAAAGGTTTACTTATCATTCTGATAAATTAAAAGAAGATGCTGATTCACAATTACGCATCTGTGAATTAAATAAGATTGCTAAACAAAAAAATCTTGATAATAACATTATTAATTATAAGAAAAATCAAGAAAAGCTTGAGTCTCACAAAAAAGGTATAGAAGACACTAAAATACCTATTCTTAAACAGGAAAAAGAGAAGTTTAAAGAAGCTATTAATGAATTAATGATAGCAATTACTCCTCCTCCTCTAAAAAAAAGAATTTTGTTTGAATCATTTATGTTAGCAATACTTAGCTTGTACTTGTTTGCATTCTATTCGTCTGTCATCTATACCATATTATACGGACAAGCTGATGCAAAAGAATTTATGAATATAAATGGAGAATTACCAGAAATGGATGTTTTTAACAGCCAAGCTCTTGTATTTGCATTAGAAAAAAGTTGGACAGTACTTGCATTCATCACCTTTTTCACAATTATTCCTTTTGTCTTCGGCTACTTATTTCATCAATTAAATAAAAAGATTAGTTGGGCATACATCCTTGGTGCAATTATAATGGATGGTCTACTTGCTTACCTAATTGCTAAAAACGTTTATTTAATTGATTATCAAGCTGGAGAAGAAACAGAAATGTGGCATTTCAATATGATATTTACAAGTGCTCGATTCTGGATTGTATTGTTCTTGGGAGCAGTACCATATATTGCATGGGGTGCATTAATTACATTAATTTGGAAACAACTTGATAAAAGAAGTAAAACCGAAATACATAATAAAACTGAATTAAAAATAGCTCATTTAAAAGAAAAAATTGATGAAACAGATGCTGAATTAAACGAACTTAAAAAGTCTTCATTAGATTTAGAACAAGAAATAATTGAATTAAAAGGACAGATATCAAGTACTGAAAAAGAACTTACATATTTAGAGCATGAGATAGAATTACAGAAACACCATATTCAAAAAGAATTATCTACTCAACAACAAACACTTACAAATAAAAAAGAAAAAATATTAGCTTACCTTCATAAAGATAGAATACCTGTATCTTATAACTCACTTAAAGATCGGATAAATACATTTTTAAGTGGATGGGATAGATGGTTATATAGTTATTTCTCTATACAAATAGCAAATGACTATATAACTAGAGCACATATTAATGTTGATGAATGGCTTAAAATAAAACAGGATGAATTGGACTCATAAATACATATCAATATTATTTCTATTATTACTTAGCTGCAATAGCTCTCAAAAAGCTAACACTGAAATTTCGAATAACGATAAAAAAATCATTAGGCATAATAACATAGTAATTGTACCTGATTTATCTAACCGTATTGACGACAGCTTATATCCAAGACAGTTAAAAGATAGTGATATTATTAATGTTACAGTCTCATTATTTCCAGACCTGATAAAGTCATACAACAGACTGTCCATGCAAAAAGATAAAATTTCACTAAAACTTCTTAACCCATTAGATGTACCTAACTTCAATGAATTAGAACCGAATGTTACAATTGATTTAGGAGCATTTGGCACTAAACAGTTTGAAAGAATTGATTTTATTAATAACAAGAAGGACATATCATTAAAAAAATCAATCGATAGCTTTTTAAAAACATCAAAAACTATATATGATACAGCTAAAACTAAAGGTTATACAGCTGATTTATGGGGTTTCTTCAATCAAACTTTAGATGAATATTATTTTACGCTTACTAATCCTATTAACTCCCCTAAAGCAAAAGATACCTCTAGAAATATATTGATACTTTTAACAGATGGATATATTGAAATTAATACTCAATCAAAACAATCGTGTCCAGAAAAGAAATGTCGTTTATTAAATTACTATCAGATAGAAAAATTTAGAGATGAATTAAATAAAGATAACAATCAGTCTAATGCAAAAGCATTCTTCTCTAAGTCTGGATATGGCATCGTTCCTGTACAAAACGAAAACCTTAAAGATGTTGAGGTTTTAATGCTTGAAGTATATGATAGATCCAAATCTGAAAGCGGAAGAGTTACCAAACACCCATCAGACTTTGAAATACTACAATTATTCTGGTCAGACTTTTTTGAAAAATCAGGTGTCAAAAGGTATAAAATAGTAGAGGCAGTTTCGTCGGAAGCAGCAATTAAAACAGTTATTGAAAAATTTATAAATGAAGAATCTTAATAAGCTTTCAACTTAACAATATGCAACAGTGTACCCAAAGTATAATTATATCTTTTCTTTAAACAAGCATCATATTGTTTGTCTGTTTTAACTGGGTGATAATCTGAATGAAATTGGCTTATTTCGTGGAAATAAATTCTTCCATTTTCACCTAAAACATTGGCTAAGGTACAAGCTATTTCAAACCAGGTTTGATAACCTTGTGTGACGTCTATTTGCCTTTTTACTATCTCTTTTACCAGGTTTTTAATAGTTTCCTCTTCCATAGAAACTGTTTGTGAATTGTCAGTAAAACGTTTTTCAAACGGTTTTATAAGCTGTTTTTGGCTTTTAAAGAACCGTTTATAAACCGTTGCCTTAGGATTAAAATAAGCTTCAGCATCTACAGAATAGGTTCTTGTACTACAAATTGACCTCGGCATATGATCAATTATAATTTTCAAAGATGCAAAGTCTTTTTCTAGTGCAAGAAAATGTGCTGAATGCTTTTGAGGATAAGCCACAGGAACCAGACCCCAATACCCTTTACCAGAAACAGATAAACCACAGTAGGCAATATTACTAATTCTAGCTAACAAAACTTTTAATTCGTTAAAATTAGCTATGTGCTTATTTTCTTTTAAGTCAATATCAAACTGGATAAAACCGCTATAGGTAATTAAGCTTCCAAAATTTCTATAGCTAAAAACACCAGATGGTGTAATCACTGGCAGTTTTCTCTTTTGACCATCTCGCTCTTTTTTATTAGTGATATTTCGGAGCTTATTTACTTGTTCAGCATGTTTGTTATCCTGTAACCAATCAATCAGCTTTATCTTTACTGGGCTTGCAGGATTATAGCAGTTTTCAAACCTTGATACATATACATCAAATAAGTTTTTGGCTGTATTTTCCATCTTAACCTTGAATATGGAAGTTAGAAATTTAGCAAACTCTATTGTTTGGGGGTATATCTAAAAAAAACAGGTACACCCCTAAACAGTAGGAAAAACTAATTTTCTAATTTCCGATCTGAAAAAATAAAATGAGATTCTTTGTTGATTGACTGATAAGACACTTCCCAATCTTTGAAGCGGGCAAAGTGTTTCATTTGATTAGAAAATTTCCGCTGACTGTAATCCTCATCGGGAAAATAAGTTTCTTTAAAGTTTCTAAAAGCTATTTTAGTCTCGTAGATTTTATCAATCTCAAACTCTTGTTGCATTACCCAATCAAAAAATTCACTAATAACTTTTTGTTTTAGTTGATTAGTAGCAATACTCTTATGTTCATATGGTACCAAACCATCTTTCAGATAGTATTGTAAGCATTTTAACATAAACCTATCAAAACGTTTCCATTCGTTTTTATCCCATTGATCAGAAAAAAACACACAATTGTGTTCTTTTATAATAGGCTCCTCAGTTCCAGACTTGATTTGACTTGAATAATGATTACTAAATTCTAAGATAAACTGTCTTCTTTTTCTAGTACTCCCTTCAGTATCTAAAATAGCATTAGATGAAATTAGTACTTTGGGACTTTCTTCCGGTTTAATATAAACTTCTTGAGCATATTTTTTTTCAATATCCCATCCATCTGTAAGAATTGAATTGAAACGATCAAATCCTAAAGTTGCCTTTACATCATCAAACCATACCACTTGAGTAGATTGTGTAATTCGTTGAAAACAAAAGCGATTTTTCTCATCGAATTTCTTTCCATCTATTTTAATTGTATTCCTAATTTGTTTAATAGCCTGAGCAAAAACGCCTTTACCTGTTCCTCCTTGGGGTGCATCTAAATCTGTAATATCTTCATCATAACAAATAATCGCTTGTCCCTTACTTGGATCACTATAATTATGTAAAAGATATCCGATTGCTGTTATAAAAGCGTATAGTCGATCTTCTTCAGAATTACATACATTACATAAAAATCTATAGAAATGACAATTTTCATCACGTTCTGTATCATCAAAGTTTCTATCTATTATTTGCTCTTTCCAAACACATTTATTTTCCAGTTGAGAATAATCTGAAAATGTTATTTTACCTCTTGTAACCGTTACCAACCCGTTTTTAAATGGCAAATAGGCAATAAGCTTAACATCTCTAAGAATTGGTTTATAAAAATTTGATAGATTTTCTAAAAAAGTATTATTAAAAATAAGATGACTTTGTTTTAAATAAGTTTCTTCAAGATCTTCAACTGATACTGTAATAGTCTCATCATTATAAGGAAAACTAATTCCACCTTTGTAGAAATGGCTAAACAGACTATTTACTCTATCTTTAATTATTGAGATTTCTACTTCTTGAAGAACATTATTTGTACATTGGACTAATAAATAATTATTTTCTATGTATCGTTTAAAGTAACCTAAATTTTCTAAAAGCAATAGGAAAGCTTTTCGATATAAGCTGCTTATTCTCCAATTTGATTTTTTGTTCTTTTTTGAGAAAATAAATAAACCAAATGCAATTTTATTCTCAGCAATGGGCACTGGATTAGAGTCTGGAAGACAATTAAAATCTAGATCGGGAGGAACAACTACAGTTTCCTTTCCGTTAATATTAACGAGATCCATAAAAGTATAATTTAGAGCGTAAGCAAGGTCAGAGTTGCTTACGCTTTGTTTTTTTAAGTGTAAAAAATTTGTTTTTTCAATTCATCGATAAAAAAAGCTTCGAACTGAAGATTGTAATAACTACTTGAGAAAAAACCACCTCCAGATAGTACTTTAAGACCTTCTTTTACTTCTTCTATCATCGCATCAATAAAATAAAGTTCATTGAAATCCTCCACACTCAGATTGCTTTTTCTGAGCCAGGCTAAGAGCTTTTTCCTTAGATTCTTAATTTTAGCCAAGAATGCTTTTAAAGTATCTTCTTCCACACCATCTTCCATACTTTCTAACTGAATCAGTTCTTCAGCGACATTGAAAAATTTACTTTCTAAAGTATCAGGAAAAGTATACACAGTCCTTTTATTCAGCTCCAATTTTTCATATTCCTGAATTTTAGATTCAAGCTGATTAATCTTTTCTTTATGCTTACTTTTTAAATCAGAGATTATGTAATTCAAGACACTATTCTCTTTTTGAAGTTCAAAGATTTTTTCCACCAGTTCTTGTTGCTTGACGTCT
>PBYL01000080.1 GCA_002729595.1 Thalassovita sp.
CGCTTTAAGCCATTTATCTATCCTATCTGAAATAGTTGCTCCATAAAGTAAAAAGCCCATCCAGATGTTTGCTACAATTACATCCACCAAAAGCATAGAAGCAAATAAGTTATCACTGGCGCCATAAATTTCTTTCATAGCTGTTTGGTTGGCTCCACCACCAATCCAGCTTCCCGCTACAGTTGCCAAACCTCGCCATACAGCATTAGGCCCTTCTCCACCAGCCAATTCAGGATCAAATACTCCTACAATTATGAGTGCAATCGGACCACCAATTATAATACCTAAGGTGGCAGCAAAAAACATAATAATTGCCTTTGGCCCTAGGTTTAATATTCCTTTAAAATCTATACTAACACACAAAAGCACCAAACTAGCAGGCAGTAAATACCTAGAAGACACAAAATATAAATTTGAATCTTCACCAGAAATAATTCCTAAACTATTGAAGATGGCAGGAAAAAAGTAACAGGCTAAAATTGGAGGGAAATACTTATAAAACGTTTGCCAGAATTTATTTTCACTTGAGGATGTAATTAATACAAAAGCCAGAATTACCAATAAAATTCCTAGTACGATTGCATCGTTGGTGAATATCACTTCGTTCCCTTCCATTTGCTAGTTTTTGTTAGAATTAGCTGATTTTATTAAAATTAATTTATTTACTTACTGTAACTGTTGTATAAGCTATCACTCGATCTCCTTTCCCAGTAATTGCTTTGTAATATACAATTACATCATACTCATTCTCTGTTCGGTTATAGCTATTTTCAATGATAGAATCATTCAACTTTTGATTTTTATAAACGCTGTACAAGTAATCGTATCTACCTTGCTTTAGCAACAAACTACCTTTATAAGCACCAGAAGCAGCTTCATAAAAAAGTTTATTTTCTGGCTTCAGTTTCCAGTCGTTAAAGCTACCAATTACATATACATCTCCATCATACGGATTACCCGATTCCAACACAAAGTTTACTTCGTTGTAATCTGCCTCAATTTCTGGTTCATCTGCATTACCAGCTTGAGCACCGATCACATATCTACCATTAATATCTGTCTGCACTTTTTGCGAGTTAAAAACTCTGTCTTCTCTGCTTTTATCATGGTTTAAATATATAGTATTCATGTCATCCATCCGCTTAACATCCATAACATTTAAACCTGCTTTCTCATAACCAGTATCAAAAAAACGAAACTCGTTACCGCCCATAAAAGCATTTTCTTCATTAAAATAGTTAAAATCTAATTCTCCACTATTCTGCTTTACAAACAATGGCTTTAAATCTCTAATGGCAGTTCCCCATCTATAATTCTTTCTTACTGTAGCCAAAACACTTTCAGATGGTCTGTCGAGAGTGAGTCCGCCATAATTTACAGTAAAGTTTACTCTTTGCTTGCTTAGTGCTTCACCAGAACCAATCATATCGATAACTTCTGCACTCACAGAAGCAGCCTCCTCGTAAATTATAAATCTTTTTGTAAGAATTAAATCTTCTTCGTCTCCACCTCGGTAAACCACTAATAAATAATTACCAGAAACTTTTACACTAGGCAAAGTAAAAGTATAATGAACATACGGCACTTTTGTACTGATCGAGAAATCAAATTCGGTAATATTAAACTCATTGTAAGAGCTCAAATATTCAATGGGTCTATATTGCGACTCCGTCCAGTCTCTATTACAATGAATCAGTTTTACATAGTAACTGTCCGAATCTTCTGTAATATCATCAAACTCAAGAGTAAGACTGCCTTGGCTGTTAATGGAGACGATTGGTTGAGTAAGCAGTCCATCATTGGTTGTGATAGCATTGTATAATTGTACCGTTCTGATATAGTCTTCGTAAACCCAGTCTTCATACATTAGGGTTTTATCTCCTATCTCTCCCATAAACTTTTTCCATTCTTGAGCATTTCCACTCAAATTGAAGTTAAGGCATAGAATCAGTAAAAAAATCAGTCTTTTAAAGTTCATAGGAAAAAAATATATTTTATATTTAATTAAGCTGATTGAATTCATTCTTCTGAAATCAAAAAATATTTTTTGCAGCTAAGCTAAATAATTATAGCTCTAATACCAATCAATCCCATTTAGAGAAAGTTTCCTTCTTTTAATTTATCATGATGAGAAGTTAGCAAAAAAACCGTCTCTTATCGCTTGGCTCCAAGTATAGGATGAGTAAATATGAAATTGAAATTCTATCTGGAAATTAATTTCATATTTCGAGTATAAATTTTGATATACTTATTAAAAATTGCCGTTTTTTAAGTACTATAATTTCACATCATATTTTTTTAGCTTTTGAAAACCACTTATATTTTATTCCTATTTTTCATTTCTACAAAAATCATTTTAGGGCAAAACTTAGTTAAAAACCCCAGTTTTGAAGAAAAAGACAGCTCATTCACAAAAAAGGGGAATCCAGAAGGTGTAAAGTATTGGCGCATTGAAGGCATGCTGCCATCTAACTTTATCAATGAAAATTATTGTGCAGAAAACCCCGATAATTGCTATGGATCTAATAAGGCTAACTCTGGAAATTCTTGCGCAGTGGCTTTGTTTTTTGCTCCATTCAAACTAACCTATTTACAGGGAATTCTTGAAGAACCTTTACAAAAAGGAGAAATCTACCAAGTAGAATTTTATTACAAACTTGCTGATTCATCTAATATATCACTACGCGAAATTAGTCTAGCATTAACACCAAAAATCCCTAGTAGTTATGAATCTACTTCATCGAAACCTTGGGTGATTACAGATGCTAGAAAAATCACTAAAAACAATAAAGAATGGCAACATTTCTCTTCCAGATATGTAGCTATTGGTGGTGAAAAGATTATTAGTATAGGTTATATGGGTAAGGCTAATAATATAAGCGAGATAAAATATGATTTGATGGATGAAGAATACTGGGCAAAACTAAATATTACTACAGACTACGATAAAAGACACCACCGTCGAAGAGCCATTTATTATGTTGATGATGTATCAGTGGTTAAAACAAAACTGATTGATGACTTAGGTAGAATTAGTAGCCTCTATTTTGAAAACAATAGTTTTATTTTACCTCCATCATCTCAAAAAAAACTAGACGATTTACTTCAACTCAAAGCATCAAATCTTACCGAATATAATTTAGTAATTGAAGGCTACGCTGACCAAAGTGGTGGAGAAGCAGACAATGAAGTACTCTCAAAGAAAAGAGCTCAATCTGTCGCCGATTATCTCATTCAAAAAGGAATACCAACTGATAGAATAGAAATAAAAGCTTTTGGTGAGACTATGGCAAAAGGAATAGACAACACTAGTGATAGAAGAGTCGATATTTTCTTAAAATCAACTCCGTAAAAAACTAAAAGCTATTAGTAAAGGGCTACTTTCAACTAAAAGCTTATCTAAGAAAATTTTATATTTATATTGATCATTCACCTGAATGGTTTACTATAGCTGATAAGTAAATAACCTTCAAAAACTGATTACTTAAATTCTCATTTAACTGATCAGCTTATTGAGAGCTAAACATGTTAAATATGGAAAATTCTGAATTACACAGCGACGAGCAAAAGAAAATTGAAGAACAACTGGCCAAGCTAAAAGAGAAGTACGATGTAATGGGTCAGGATTTATCTTCTTACCTCGATGGACTGCTTTATGCCAACTATCTCAATTACTGGGATTACATCCATCTTGATACTTTGTTGTCGTTACAGAACCCTAAAACCGATTTTCCAGACGAAAACATTTTCATCATATACCATCAAATAACAGAATTGTATTTTAAGCTCATTCTGCAAGAGATGGAACAAATCGCCAACCGCAAACAAATTGATGAAGCCTTTTTTTTAAACCGACTACAAAGAATTAATCGCTATTTTAAGCATTTGGTAGATTCTTTTGAAATTATGGTAGATGGCATGGACAAAGACGAGTTCCTCAAATTCAGAATGTCTTTGTTGCCAGCTAGTGGTTTTCAATCTGCACAATTTCGTATGATAGAAATTTGCGCAACTGACCTACCTCATTTACTTGCTAAAGAATATCAAGAGCAAACTACACCTGCTACTCCTATTACAGACATGATGCAGCATTTATATTGGAAAGAAGGAGCAACAGAATTAGCCACTGGCAAAAAAACATTAACTCTTAAAAAGTTCGAACAAAAATATATGCCAGCAATGACCAGACTGGCAAAAGACAGACAAAACTCAAACCTTTGGGCAATTTACAAAAATCACTTTTACCAAGCTTTTAATAACCGAGAGATTGTAGATGCATTAAAAACTTTCGACATTCTCGCTAATGTAAATTGGCGACTTTCACACTTTAAATCGGCTGTAAGATACTTGCAAAGAGACCCAGATGTAATTTCTGCTACAGGTGGAACCAATTGGCAAAAATACTTGCCACCGAGATTTCAAATGCAAATATTCTATCCAGAACTATGGACAAACGAAGAGAAAGAAAATTGGGGCAAAGGCTTTATTAAAGAATTACTTTCTTAAAAGATTACAATCGCTTTACTCTCGCCACTGGGCTAATTCTATACATGCTTTTGCTCTTGCGCTCTTCACATTGGTAGTACTTTCTCAATTTGTTGAGCTTCTTAAACACACGACCATCTTTTAGTGCAAATTCAGTATCTAATGGCAAATCTTCGAGGTATTCCATGCCATCGTCATCATCATTATACCTGTCGAGCACCTTCATTAAACCCGCATCCGAGCAACTAGAAGCTGCCGGATTATTCATATAATTGACTAACTGGGTTAAAATATCTGGTGGAAAATAATCATGATTTAAGTAAGGAGTGATCAACTTTTTAAAGTTCAGTTTCCACTCCTTACCATGAGGTCTTACATTGTTTTGATACTCGTTCCAAGTAATAAGATGTGCCATTTCGTGGATAAAAGTAACCACAAATCCATATGGGTTTAAATCATGGTTTATGGTTATCTTATGCCCAGCACCTCTTTGAGGAGGCATATAAGTAGCTCTCTTCGTTTTTCTGCTGCGAGTTACAACTACTTTAATCCTGTATTCCACAATCCATTCAGCAAAGATATCTGCCAACTGCGGTACCGGTACCCACTTGACTAGACTATCCCTTATCTGTTGGTTTGTCATTTAATTGATCAATTTTATGAGTTATAGGCCCACTTTAAATAAACCGAACCCCAAGTAAATCCACCTCCAAAAGCAGCCAAAACAATGTTATCTCCTTTTTTAAATTTTTCTTCAAATTCCCACAAACAAAGCGGTATTGTTGCGCCAGTTGTGTTACCGAATTTTTGTATATTGAGTGTAACTTTATCCATACCTACACCCATTCTTTTTGCTGTAGCCTCAATAATACGCTTATTCGCTTGGTGAGGCACTAAGTAAGCAATATCATCACCAGTAAGATTATTTCTTTTCATAATCTCAGCAGAAACATCTGCCATTCTGGTAACAGCAAACTTAAATACCGCTTTACCTTCTTGGTAGAAGAAATGCTCTCCTTTAATTATATTTTCAGGAGTAAGTGGATCTGCTGAACCATGCCCTTTTGCTCTTAGTAAATCTTTACCTGTTCCATCTGTTTTTAAGATAGAATCGTAAACTCCGTAACCTTCTTCATCTGGCTCAAGTAACACAGCTCCTGCACCATCTCCAAATAAGATACAAGTGCTTCTGTCTGTATAATCTATAATCGCAGACATTTTATCAGCACCTACTACAACTACTTTTTTGTATTGACCTGATTTAATGAAATTAGATCCAGTTTCTAGCGCGTAAATAAATCCAGAACAAGCTGCTGCCAAATCAAAACTTAAAGCATTTGTAGCCCCGATTTGCTCACAAATTAAATTTGCTGTAGAAGGGAAAAGCATATCAGGTGTAATAGTCGCACAAATAATTACATCGATATCATTTGCTGTTATGCCTCTTTTTTCTAATAGCTTATTGATTGCTTTGGTAGCCATATAGGAAGTCCCCGCTCCTTCTTTCTTAAGGATTCTTCTCTCCTTAATTCCGGTACGAGTTTGTATCCATTCATCATTGGTTTCCACCATCTGTTCCAGCTGATGATTATCTAAAATATCCTCTGGTACCCAACCACTTACTGCTGTAATAGCCGCTCTCAGTGATGACATATATAGTTTTTAGTTTAAACAGTTTTCCAAATATCAGGCATAGATACTAAAATCTCCACAAAAAACACAAAGAGATTACATTACCTTTTTTTGTATATCTAAAGAATTAATCAATAGTACATGCTACAAAGGATTTTTTACAACAAATTTTTTATGAGCGGATTCTGTTAGCTAGATTATTTTCTGATAGAAAAGAAAATGTAATTTTGAAGCATCATTATAAAACATAAAAAAACATGCAAATACTAGGTGTAATTCCTGCTAGATATGCTTCATCGAGATTACCAGCAAAAGCTTTAAAAAATATAGCTGGCAAAACGATGATCAGAAGAGTTTATGAACAGGCTAGCAAAGCAAAAACTTTTGCTAAAGTGTTGGTTGCTACAGACCACCAAGAAATTTACGACGAAGTAAAGTCTTTTGGTGGCGAGGTAATGATGACTGCCGCACATCACAACAACGGTACAGAAAGATGTAAAGAAGTAGTAGAAACACTTAGCGATAAATTTGACTATGTGGTAAACATTCAAGGTGATGAACCTTTTATACAGCCAGAGCAACTAGAAACTGTTTGCAGTATCTTAGACGGAAATACACAATTAGCCACTCTTGTTGCTAAAATTAAAAAATCGGAACAGCTCTTTATCAACAGTATCATGAAGGTGGTTTTCGATAAAAATTACAATGCTTTGTACTTTAGTAGAGAGTGCATTCCTCATTTAAGAGATGTGCCAAAAGAAGAATGGATCGAAAAAGGCACTTTCTATAAACATGTGGCCATCTATGCTTATCGCACAGATATTTTAAATGAAATTGCTGGCTTGCCTCTATCACCTTTAGAAAAATCTGAGAGTTTAGAGCAACTTCGATGGCTTGAAAATGGTTACCAGATAAAACTTGGCATAACCGATCTTGAAAGCATGAGTGTAGATACACCAGACGATCTTGAAAAAGCCAGAAAATTCGCAATTGATAATAATTTAACAAAATGACGCAATTACCACCTTATACAACCAGCGTATCAGAAGAGAGCTTTGCAGGCAAAACAATGAGAGTGAGAGTGCCCGATATTCTGCAAACTGTTTTCGATAAAAATGATTTTGACGAATCAACTATCCAAAAATTAAAACAACTCGAAAAATCAATTCCATTTGAAAAGATTGAGGCATTTGAGTTTTTTAATGAAGAAGATGAAAAATACTGGAAACCTGTTCTAGAAAAGTACAAGGATAACACTTGGTTAGAGCTTCCTTTTTATGTTGCTGAAGCACTTTTTTATAGAAAAATACTAGAAGCGACCAATTGGCACGAAAATAAAAAAGACCCTTACGAAAAACACAAAAGTGAAAGTGTGGAAAAAAGTCATTTTTTGATTGAGAAAACACTTTCTTTCACCGATTCAATTCTTAAGGAAGAATACGCAGCACATCAATTAGAAGAATTATTGTTGGTCGATCTTTGGGGCAATCAAGCAGATTTGTGTTTGTTCCACGATGGCAATACGCCCAACAACAACGAAGATGAAGCCAGAGAAAAACTCGTGGCTAACGACTCAGCATCTTTCTTAAAAATTATTGATAAAGGCTGCAAAAGAGTAGATTTTATTATCGATAATACAGGCACAGAGTTGATTGGTGATATATGCCTTGCCATTTACATGTTGGAAAAAAAGAAGGTAGATAATATTATTTTCCATGTAAAAGAAGCTCCCATTTTTGTATCAGACACTTTGGTGAAAGATGTTTACCTTCAATTGGAAGAAATTGAAAAATCTCATCCAGATTATAAACACTTAGCCAAAATATTTAGAGATAAAATTGATTCGGGTGATGTTAAATTAATTCCTGATCTTTTTTGGAGTACTGCCTTGGCTTTTAATGAGTTACCCGCTCATATTAAAGAAAGCCTACAAAATGCAGATTTAATTATTAGTAAAGGTGATGCAAACTATCGCAGGTTTTTACAAGACAGAGAATGGGATTTTAGCACACCACTTTCAGAAGTAATATACTTTTTTGATAAGCCAGTTCTCTTACTCAGAACCTTAAAATCTGAAGTTTTGGCAGGCACAAAACCTGAAAATATAGAAAAAGCAAAAGCAGTGGATAGCGAATGGTTGGTTAATGGCAAGTTCGGGGTTATTCAATTGCATAATTTTCAGTAAGTTTGCACACATTTTTGAAACAGCACGAAAAGCACACAAGCTTGTAAATTAAAATATGAAGATTTCCGCATCTATCTATTCCAATAAAAAAGATTCACTCAAAGAGACAATTGCACAACTGGATGAAAACCAAGTGGATTTTTTCCATGTAGACTGCAACGACGATCTAAGTGTTTTTGATGATATTGTTGAGATTAGAGAATACAGCAAAAAGCCAATAGACCTGCATATAATTACAGATACGCCCGAGAAATACTACGATAAATTGGAGCGCATTCCTGTAGAGTATGTAACCTTTCAGTTTGAAAACCTGAAAGAGAAGCTGCAAATACCTAAAAGTATAAAAGCAAAAAAAGGTTTGGCTGTAGTTACTCCTACTCCAGTTGAGGC
>PBYL01000081.1 GCA_002729595.1 Thalassovita sp.
CTTCATTGAAACTACACACTTATACAAATAAAATTTCACTATAAATACTCTTTAAAAGTGAGCATCAAGATCAACTTAAAAATTGATCATTTTATTTATTTGTTGCGACATTAATAAAAGAACTCAGAATGCTGAAAAACGTATTGAAATTATGCTTTTTAGTTGTTTTTATAGCGGGATTAATGCTAAAAGACACTATTAAAATGCCTGTAGAAGGTGCAGGCAAACAAGATTATCATAAAGACTCTTTCTGGTACTATCCATGGGGAAAATCAATAACGCACAAAGGCATTGATATTTTCGCTAAAAAAGGCACAAATATTCATTCTTCTTCCAAAGGCTTTGTCTTGTATACTGGGCAAATAAGTATGGGAGGTAATATTGTTGTAATTCTCGGCCCCAAGTGGCGCTTGCACTATTATGCACATTTAGAAAACATTAGCACCAGCAGTTTTAAAACAGTAAATCATAATGATAAAATAGGTACTGTGGGAGACAGCGGAAATGCAAAAGGCAAACCTCCGCATTTACATTACTCAATTGTAACTTTAATTCCGCTACCATGGCGAATAGATGCTAGCCATCAAGGTTGGAAAAAGATGTTTTATCTCAATCCGAGTTCACTTATTCAATACTAATTGTACAAAATGAAGTTTATCGGTAGATATTTGCTTCAACATCTTCTGGCTTAGATGGTGATTCTTTTTTGTTTAAAATGATAATCATCGTGATTACCAAACTAATTGCACCTAGAATAATTACAATGAGCGATTGAGTAGAATGCATTAGCAATGCAAAATCGCTGCTGAGCCCTTTCTCAAGACCATAAACTGTAAGGCAAAAAGAAACAAATATGTGATATGAGCCCATTCCACCTGGTGTTGGTATAGCCATACCAATACCACCCATAATTAATGTAGTAAGGCCACATTTAACTCCTAAAGATGAAGTTTCTTCAAGAGAGAAGAAAAACAAGTAAGACATTAAAAAATACATTACCCAAATACACAATGTAAGTGCAACATATCTTACTCTGTCAGAGTTAGAGAGTTCTTTTATACTAAGAATACCTTCTTTAATACCTTCTAAAAACTCTTTACCCTTATTATAGATAAAATTCTCTTTAAATCTGGCTCTATACTTATATAATATAAACAACACAGACAAACCAAGTACACCAACTGCCGAAAGTAGCAACACTTTAAGCATTAGATTACCTGAAGTACTTTGTAATTTATCTAGTACAAAAGTGCCTACTTTATCAAACTCAAGTAAAAAAACTGAGCCTGTAAGCAACATTAAAATAATAAGGTCGATGGCTCTTTCGGCTATAATTGCTCCAAAAGAAATATTTACAGGTGTATCATCTGTTCTCTTTAAAATTCCACTTCTGGCAAATTCACCTATTCGAGGAATAATCATATTGGCAAAATAACCGACCATTACAGCCAACATAGCTCTAAATGTACTTACATGTAGATTAAATGGCTTTAAAGCGATTTTCCATCTGTATGCCCTCGCCCAATGGCTAATTAGTGCTGTAACTCCAGACATTGCCACCCAAAACATGTTGATATTTTGGAATCTATCATATAAATCCTGATAGTTTTTTTCTCTGTAAAGCCACCAGAACAAAGCGATTCCAAATACCAATGATACAAGGTATTTTAATGAAGATTTTAAAGTGAATTTCATAGAGGTTTAAACTCAGGAAATACGATTATTTTCATCAGGAAAAACCAAAAGAGGCTTGTATTCAGCAGCCTTTTTCTTTTTCACACTCATATATGAAATAATAATCAGAATATCGCCTACTTGTACTCTTCTTGCCGCAGCGCCATTCAAACAAAGAACACCACTACCTGCTTCTCCGGTAATTACGTACGTTTCGAAGCGTTCGCCATTATTATTATTTACAATCTGTACCTTTTCCCCTTCGATCAGGTCTGCTGCTTTCATCAGGTCTTCATCAATAGTTATGCTTCCCACATAATTCAATTCTGCCTGTGTTACTTTAACCCGATGAATCTTAGATTTTAATATTTCAATATACATGGTTTCCTATTCCTGTTGTTTATCGGGAAACTCCCTGCCCATTTACCAATTTTCGCAAAGATAACATTGATTATTGTATTTCTGTTCGTTTCCCACATTAAGAACATTGATCAAACTTCAACGATAACGTTATCAATTAAGCGTGCCTTACCCAAATGAGCTGATAAACAAATAGCTACACTATTATTAATTTTTCCTTTACTTATTAAACTAAAAGAGTTAAAATCAACAATTTCGATGTATTCTGGTGTAAATAATGGGTTTGCAGCAATTGTATCAAAAGCTTTCTTCTGCACATCACCTACATCTTGTCCTTCGATTAAAGCCGATTTAGCTTCTTTTAAAACACTATAAAGTAATGGTGCTATATTACGCTCTTCTTTATTAAGTCGCAAATTTCTTGAAGACATTGCCAATCCATCTGTCTCTCTTAAAGTCGGACAGCTTTTAACTTCGGTCATAATTGATAGATCGCTTACCAGTTTTCTTATTACCATAAACTGCTGTAAATCTTTCTGACCAAAATATGCTACATCTGGCATCACCACATTTAATAATTTAGACACGACAATGCCAACACCACTAAAATGGCCAGGTCTATATCTGCCTTCAAGCTCAGAAGTTAGTGCACCAAAATCAAAAGTTAAAAGATTATCAACCCCGTTAGGATACATACTGTCATGCGATGGAGCAAAAATTACATCACAACCAGCTTCTTCTAGTTTAGCTTTATCTTGAGCAAATAGATTTGGGTAGGTTTCGAAATCTTCTTTATTATTAAATTGTGTAGGATTTACATAAATGCTACAAACTGTATAATCATTCTCTTTTTTGCTTGCCTCAATAAGTGAGATATGCCCTTGATGCAGAGCACCCATTGTTGGCACAAAACCTACAGTTTTACCACCTGCTCTTAACTGACGTATAAAGCTATTTGTCTCTTTTAATTCACTAATAACCTTCATAATTACCTAGATTTGACGGAGCAAAACTAGGTAATTTTGTTTTGGTTTTCTTATCTAAAATCAGATAATAGCTTTATTTACACAATCAATTCATATTCGTAATCCTCATTTACAATCTTGTAATATTGCTCTTTGTCAAAAGTATACAATTGAGCAGGTCTGTGTGAGACTTCTGTTTGCCATTCGTTTAAGGCTGTAATTACCTTTAACTTGTTCATTTTTGTTCTAAAATTTCGCTTGTTTAGCGAGACTCCTAAAATTGCTTCGTGCAATGCTTGCAACTGAGATAATGTGAATTTCTCCGGTAAAAGCTCTATGCCTATTAAAGCATGTCTGGCATTGGTTCTTAAAGATTTAAGAGCTGCTTCTAAGATTTCATTATGGTCAAAAGTGAGTTGACCAACTTCGTTAATCGGTTGCCAAACTACATCGCTTGTATCTTGACCCGGCCTTAATGAATAATCTTGCGGTTGCACCAAAGCACTGTAACCAATGGTAATAATTCTCTTGTCGGGAAACCTGTTAACCCTACCAAAAGAAGAAACTTGTTTCATAAAAATACCTCCAACCCCTGTAGCTTCTTCCAAAATCCTTTTAGCAGCATCATCAACGTCTTCTGTAACGCCGATCCATCCACCAGGTAAAGCCCAGATGCCTTTTTGAGGTTCAATATTTCTTCTTACTAGTAGTACTTTTAGCTCATTATTTTCGAAACCAAATATTGCACAATCAACCGTAATCGAGTCCAAAACTTCTATACCCTTATATTCCATTTTAATTATTTGATAGTTAATACTTATTGATCAGCATTCAATAAGTGAGATAATGCGTGTATGCTAGTAGTAATAATCGACCAATTTATTGAAAAATTTAATAAATCAATCCGGTTGTGTCATGTGTGTAAAACATTTGAAATCAAAAAATAACTTTTATCTTAAGGGTATGTAATATTTTGGAATAGCAACTTAAGAGTAAATAACATTATTTATACTTGCAATCTGGCTCTAGCAAAGCAGTAAAATCTGCGTGAATAATGATAAAATGCATAAAAACCTGCATTAATAAGTTTATTTAAGCATAACACTAAAAAACATTTTACCCTTGGAACCTGAAGAATTGAAAAGTCTGCGAGAAGCGGTAAGAAACTCCCCAGAAAATATAGCTTTAAGAAAATATTTTTCTAAGCAGTTAATCAAATTAGAAAAATTTGAAGAAGCTGAACTAGAATTAAAAGAAGTATTAAAACTCTCCCAAACCGATATTGAGGCCAAACTAGATCTTTGCGAAGTATTTAGAAAGCAAGGTAAAACCTCAGCCGCTTTGGTATTAATAGAATCGATAAATTCAGATGGAAACTTTCCTGTAAAAGGATGGATTTTATACGCCAGAGTTTTATTACAAAACAAGCAGATTGAAGATGCTGAAGATGCATACCAAAAAGCGCTTATTATAAATCCTGCTCTGGAAGATATTGCTCTAGAAAAAGAAATTAAAGATAGCCAAAAGGGAAACATCTCTAATGAGCCTCAAAAAGTTAAGCTTGGCGCTGAAGATGATGGCGAATTTTCTGATCCTGATATAGAAAAACCACAAGCTGGCTTTGAGCAAGTCGGCGGAATGGAGAAAATAAAAAGTGAGATTAGTAAAAAGATCATTTATCCTTTAAAGCATCCTGAAATATATCAGGCATATGGCAAGAAAACCGGTGGAGGTATTTTAATGTATGGCCCTCCGGGTTGTGGTAAAACTCACCTTGCCAGAGCCACTGCTGGTGAAATTAATGCCTCTTTTATTTCTGTAGGCATTAATGATATTCTTGACTTGTATTTAGGCCAAAGCGAAAGAAATCTGCATGCCATTTTTGAAAAAGCAAGAAGGTTAAACCCGGGAGTATTGTTTTTTGATGAAGTAGATGCTTTAGGTGCTAGCAGAAGTGATATGCGCCAAAGTGCTGGCAGACAATTAATTAATCAATTTCTTTCTGAGCTCGACGGTGTAGAATATTCTAATGAAGGAGTTTTAATTCTAGCCGCAACTAATGCACCATGGCATCTGGATTCTGCTTTTAGAAGACCAGGTAGATTTGATAGGATCATTTTTATTCCACCACCGGATGAAGAAGCCAGAAAAGTAATTTTAGATATACATCTCAAAAATAAGCCTGTAGAAAAAATAGATTATGCTAAAATAGCAAAAGCGACTAATAGGTATTCTGGAGCAGACTTAAAAGCCATAGTTGATATTGCCATTGAGTCTAAACTAGATGAATCTATGGAACAAGGCAGACCAGTACCAATCACTACAAAAGATTTGATGAAGGCTGCAAATCAACACAAGTCTACTACAACAGAGTGGTTCGAAACAGCAAAAAACTATGCTTTATTTGCTAATGAATCAGGTTTGTACGATGAGATAATCCAATATTTAAAAATTAAAAAATAAAGAATGAACGCCTTTCAACAGCGAGCTGAATTCCTAATAAAAAGAGAAAAATACACGGAGGCTGAAAATGAAATCAGAAAAGAAATAGCCATTAATCCTGAAAATGATGTTGCCTATTTTTTTCTAGCTGAGTGCCAATTAGCTCAGAACAAAACCACCGAAGCGAAAACTACTATTGAAAAAGCCATAGGCATCAATCCTGATAAACCATATAATTACTTAACATTATCAAGAGTTTATTTGCATTTGAGTAAGCTAAAAGAAGCTGAACAAGCCATTGATGAAGCCATTAAAATATATCCCTATCAAGCAGATTTCTTTTTGATAAAGGGTAATATCTATTTTGCTAAACATGAATGGGAAAAAGCTTTGGAGTATGCCGAAATAGGTTTAAGAGCAGAACCAGACCATATCTCTTGCCTTAACTTGAGAACAATGGCATTAATGAAGCTCAACCGAAAGGAAGAAGCTGCTGCCACTGTTGATTTTGCACTGAAAAACGCTCCAGAAAATGTGCTATCTCACGTAAACAAAGGCTGGACAGAAATTGAAGCAGGGAATCACGATAAAGCACAAGAGCATTTTAAAGAAGCTTTGAGAATTAACCCAAACAGTATCCCTGCAAAAGAAGGATTAAAAGAGTCTATTAAGGCAAAGAACTTTCTCTACAGATCGATTCTCAACTACTTTTTATGGACATCTAAACTTAGTAAAAGAAACCAATGGATATTAATTATTGGTTTGTACCTCGCCTATAAATTTATTGGAAGAATCGCGGCAGAAAATCCGTCGATAGCTCCTTTCTTGTATCCATTAATGTTGGTGTACTTGTTATTTGTATTTTCAACTTGGATAGCCTCGCCCCTCTCCGACTTATTCTTACGATTGCATCCACTCGGAAAACTTGCATTAGATAATGACGAAAAAACAGCATCGAATCTTGTTGGAGGTTTTCTTGTTGTGTGTATAGTTTGCGTAGGAGCATATTTTGCAACAAATCTTTCAGTATTGCTTTTAGGAGGTCTTTGGGCAGGATTAATGTTAATTCCGGTTGGAGGTACTTTTCAGGCACCCAGAAATTCTAAAGGCAGAAAGTATCTAATCGCTGTTACCTCAGCCATTGGTATTGCGGGTTTGCTTGGCATTTTTGTTCCGGCATTGGCAGGTATGCTAATTCCTGCATTTTTAATAGGCATATTCTTATATGGTTGGATAGCCAATTATTTGATTATGAAGTAAATACAGCGCATGTACATTCACTTTTTTGCTAATCTTTCAAGGTATTTTGTAACAACTCAGCTCGCTCGATATTTTCCACAGTTTAGGTTTCCTGATCCAATTTTGCTGGATGAGGCTTCCTTCTATCATAATTCATTAAACTTTCCATTTGCATATAGAAAAGACCAGAGAATACATATTCATATACCCGAAGAATTAAAAAAGTCGATTTCATCGGTAAGCATCAAGCAAAAAAACAAAGAGCTATATAATCACCTTTGGTCTGAGCAAAATCAAGTTGACTTTATACTTGATAGACACTTATATCCCGAATTACATATTAGTGGAAAAGCGGATGATAAGATTTTATCTTTTAGAGAGCGACTAGTACCCATGCCGGGAACTTGCAACTTTAGAGATATAGGAGGCTATATTACCAATGAAAAAAAATCTGTTAAGTGGGGAAAAGTTTTTAGGGCAGATAACCTAGGCAATCTCAATTTTAATAGTTGGGCAATTCTTAAAGAATTAGGGATCAAAACTGTAATTGATTTCAGGGGTAGAGAAGAAAGATTAAAAAGTATTGATCGACTTCCGTCAAATATTAGATACGTACCCATCCCAATCCAACAAGGTGAGCAAGAAGATATGATTAAAGGTGCACTTCTTCGTGGAGAAGGCAACAAGTTAGATGCTTACCAAATCATGAAAGATATTTATGTCTTTCTTGTAGAATCTGCGGTTGAGCAATACCAGATGTTTTTTGATATTCTGAAAGATGAAAAAAATTACCCTTTGGTATTTCATTGTACTGCGGGAAAAGATAGAACAGGTTATGCTGCTGCACTCATTTTACATTTACTCGGTGTAAATAAGCAGACTATTTTGCACGACTACATGCTTTCGAATCTTTACAGACATAAAGAAAATCATATTTTAATCGAAAAAGGAAAGTTTTTTTTGAAGAAAGATATTTTAGCAGATTTCTTAAAAGTGCAATCAGATTATCTAGAACAAGCATTATCTCACATCAAAAGTAATTACACTTCAATAGATAATTATTTAAAAGATAGGCTAAAAGTTACAGAGAAAGACAAAAAAAGCATTGCTGATTTCTTATTAGAATAGCTTAAGTTGTTAACAAAATTTAAGCAGAACAATAATTTAAAACTGCAAAAATCCCATCATAATTAATCACAAACAACTGATAATCAATCTCTTGATTATCCAGGCTCAGTTCAGCCCTCTTTACAACAAAAGTTAATAGTTGATTTTTCGGATAACTTTCGTTTTTATATCCCCGTACAGAAAAATAACTTTGAGAATAAATTTTTTGATTTCTTAATCACATTTTTTCAAAATGAAAGCCAATAAACTACTCGCAATTGTGATACTATATTTTACAATATCACATATAATCCAGTTAATATTCTTTTAATAAAAAATGCTTTATTAACTGGGTTACCTTTACGAAGTAGATATATAAAGATATAAATCAAAAAGATTTTCAATAATCGGTATGTAATGTATGGTAAAAGAAAAATGTCCCACCTTTGGAGGGACATTTTCTATTTTAAGCAGTTTAAAAAATTTCAACCTACAAAAGTTATCAATACACCCGCTGCAACTGCAGAACCAATTACACCAGCAATATTGCTAGCCATGGCATACTGCAATAAGTGATTGCTTGGGTCATATTTTAACCCTATCTCGTTTGCCACTCTAGAAGCCATTGGCACAGCACTTAAACCAGTCGCACCAATAAGTGGATTAATTTTTTTCTTCGAAAACATATTATAGATTTTTACAGCGATAATACCTCCAGCTATAGAGATAGCAAAAGCTATAAATCCGCCCATTATAATCATTAATGTTTTTGTATTAAGAAAAGAACTGGCCGTCATTGTTGCTCCCACAGAAAGCCCTAAAAAGATAGTTGCGGTATTCATTATTGGTCCAGAGGCAGCAGTGTGCAAACGCTCGGTAGATGTGCCTATCTCTTTAATTAAGTTACCGAAAAGCAACATACCTACCAATGGCACAGAAGAAGGAACAAGAATCGCAACCACTACTCCTAGCAAAATTGGGAATATAATTTTTACTGTCTTTAAGTCTTTAATTGGCACACTAGATGGAAACTCTTTATCCATCTTTTTCATGTTAATTCTCAATTCCTTCTCAGTGGTAGTAAACTTCACCACCAAAGGAATAATTACTGGTACCAAGGCCATATAAGAATAAGCCGCAATGGCTATTGGTCCTAATAGATGTGGCGCCAATTTAATCGTAGTGAAAATGGCAGTTGGACCATCTGCCCCACCAATAATACCTAGAGAAGCAGCTTCTTTGATATTGAAGCCAAATGCCAATGCTCCAAAAAGCACAGAAAAGATACCTATTTGCGCAGCAGCGCCAAATAGTGCCAGTCTCAAGTTCCTCAACATAGGCCCAAAGTCTGTAAGTGCACCTACACCCATAAAAATAATTGGCGGTAACAAACCAGTTTTTATGGTTGCATAGTAAATAAGGTTCATTATTCCATATTCTTTGGCGATTTCTAACAAGGTCATATGCATGATCTCATCGTTCTGCCCACTTGGAATAACACCCATATTTCCTCCGGGAAAATTTGCCAGTAAAACGCCAAATGCAATGGGAACAAGCAATAAGGGTTCAAACTGTTTTTTTATCCCTAAATACAGCAGCATAAATCCTATCAACAGCATTAGAATTGTTCCGGGAGAAACAACTAAATCTCCCAATGCTGTCATTTTATAGAGATTTTCAAGAATTTCCATAATCTCACACGATCTTAATCAAAGCTTCATCTTCTTCTACGTCATCTCCATCTGCATGGCAAACTTCAACCACTTTACCTGTTATTTCTGAGGTGATGGCATTGTAAACTTTCATAGATTCTATGTAACCTATAATGTCACCCACTTTTACAAAATCACCTGTATTTAACCCTTTTTCAGAAGCATTTTTGGTTCTAAAGAACTTACCTTCTACAGGTGCTAAAACTTCTTTAGCACTGCCATTTGTAGCAGGTGCTTCTTCTTTGGTTGTTCCATTAATTGCTGGTGCTTTAGTTTCTACAGGAGCATCGTTTTCATCATAACTTACTGCTACTCTAAACTTCTCACCATTAATCTCAATATTCATTGATTTTGGCTGATAATTTACCGCAGGTGCTGCTGATGTTGCGACTACAGGTGCAGTACTTGCTTGCGCAACTCCTTCTGCTTCAGCTTTGCGTTTTGCCAAATCTTCTTCAAATGCTTTTTTAGCTGCCCCAGATTTATAGGCTCTATATTGTTCTGGGTGCATGGCTAACTCCATCAATTCTTCTTCGTCTTCGCCTAAATCCCAGTTATTTTCTGCCATCTCTTTTCTAAACACATCCAAATTATCTGGATATAAGTCTTGAGGTCTTCCAGTATAGAATTCTCTACCTTGAGCTTCGGCAAGTTTTACAATTTCATCATCAAGTTTACCTGGTAGTTTACCAGATTTACCCAAAATCATATCCCAGATGTTGTCGGCAATCATAGACCATCTTTCTTTGCCTTTATACATCTGAATTACATTCATTAAAGCCACATTTTTTACATACTGGCTATATGGAGTAACTAATGGCGGATAACCTAATTTAGGCCAGATATATTCAACTTCTTCAAAGAGTTTGATAAGTAGTTGGTCTTGAGTAATTTCTGGCTTATCTCTTTTCGCCATCCATTTATTTAGGCTAGCTAAGTTATTCTCTAAATCGGCCATTAAACTACCCATCATACCTCCTGGTAAGCCTGGACCGATTAATAAAGAATTCATCATCCTGTTTTTAGGATTGATGTAATAGCCTAGAAAATCGTCTATAAACTCTTGAGTGAGACTTCTTGCCTCCATGTAGGCTTTCATATTGATATCTGGTACATTAAAACCAGCATCTTTTAGTATAGCATGAGCAGTAAGTAAATCTACATGAGCTGTACCCCAAGAAAGTGGTTCCATTCCCACATCAATAATATCTGCACCTGCACGAGCTACTTCTAAGATAGAAACTGGCGCAAAGCCTGGGCCTGAGTGTCCGTGGTATTGGATGAGCACTTCTGGATAACTTGCTTTAATGCCCTCAACAATTTTACCCAAAGAAACAGGCCTGCCTATACCAGCCATATCTTTTAAGCAAATTTCATCAGCACCGTGGTCAATTAGTTTAGATGCAAGCTCTATGTAATAATCTACTGTATGTACTTTTGAATAGGTAAGGCTGAGTGTGCCTTGTGCAATCATCCCTCCTGCCTTGGCATAAGTAATGGAATCGATGATATTTCTTTCATCATTTAATCCGTCGAAAGAGCGAGCGATATCGGTACCTTGTTTTTTCTTTACTTTAAACATCAGCTTGCGAATATCTGCTGGCACTGGACTCATTCTTATACCATTAAGTGCACGCTCTAACATATGTGTTTTAATACCTACATCATTAAATGGCTGCGTCCAAGCTCTTACTGATTTGTTAGGGTTTTCTCCAAATAATAAGTTAATCTGCTCAAATCCACCTCCATTAGTTTCTACCCTAGCGAAACATCCCATATCTATTATTACAGGAGCAATTCTTACAAGCTGGTCAACTCTTGGCATATACTTTCCAGAAGACTGCCACATGTCCCTGTACATTAGCGAAAATTGAATATCTTTTCCCATTGTGTTATTCTTTTGGCTATTTTCTGATTCTTTTATTTAATCTATTTTTTCTATTGTAGTTACTCGACCTTTTCCAGCAGTTACTACATCAACCGCTGCGACTAATGCCGCAAGTTTGTTTGGTGTTAACTGATGAGAATTTGTCTGATTTTTTACTGGTTCTGTTGCGACCGGAATTTCTTTATGAAGGGCGTTTACAAGTCGGATGAGTGCTTTACCTAATAGTACTACAAAGAACAGCACTGAGAAAACGGTAATCATTCCAACTAGTAACAACATAAATGCGGTACCAAAATTTCCTTCCATTTATTTATATTGTGTTTAATAGTGGTTTAAGTTTTAAAAAGATACGGTCTCATAAATTAGGAATAATTTCAGATAATCGAAATCACAAACAAATATTTGTTGTACTATACCTATAAATGAATATCTTACTCCTCGCAAGTAACCGAATTTTTCTAAGAGTTTCTATGATGAATATCAGCTTAAACATTGAATTTATATACATGTTTATACA
>PBYL01000082.1 GCA_002729595.1 Thalassovita sp.
CGTCATCAGGGCCAGGAGTACCTGCGAGGTGCGTGCGACCCTCATCAACGGCGAGGAGGTGGAAAACATGCGCCGGCCCATCGAGGCCCGCGATCCCCTTGCCTCGTTCATGGATGCCATGCCTGTGCTCGATACTCGGCTTGGGGGATGGTACGAGATCGACAGCGACGATAAGGCGATGGATGCGTCCCGCATCAGCGAGACTGCTATTGGCCTCTTCTACAAGAAGTCCGTCGCCGGCGAGGTACTGGGGCAGGAGGCCGCCGACGGGGTCCGATGGTTTGCGCTGCTCGAGCACAAGGGCGGGGAAACGCTGGCGCCTGTCGTGATGGCCGCGCAGCCCGCGGAGAGTGCCGATCTCGAGAATTGGCCCCAGGCGAGCCACGTGTCCGGTCAGGCAAACGCCGACTGCTACGAGTCTCGCCGCGAAGATATCGAGGCATTGGCTGAGCAGGAGGGTCTCCTGGTCCGGCCGAACCACATGGGACGCGAAATCACGGCGCCGTCCGAAAGCGTGGGGATGGAGCTCTGATGTCCTTTCGACTGACCCTGAGGGAAAGTGCCTCGCGTCACATTCTGGAACGCGAAAAACGCTACGACGTGATGGTCAACAACAGGAAAGTGGACGAGCTCTACTTCAACATGCAGGGCTACCGCGGGGCCTTGATGGATGTTCACGGTAACAGGATAAGCCTCGGTGAGAAGGGCATCTCCGCCTGGAAGAGGGAAGTCGCGGCGATCAACCGGGAGGCACGCGAGGTCCTGGCTGCCAACGCAGGGGACGCCCGACGCCTCACGGATTGGCGTCATACCGAGACAGGCGAGGTGATGCACCTTGTCTTCTCCGACCCGGATGGGGGCAGTGAGACACGGGAGTTCCAGGTCGAGGAGAGCACCTTCAGGGCCGGGATGGAGCTCCTGGGGCGCGAGCATCTGGGTCCCGGTTTCTTCGTCGGGGAAGCCATCGAGGAGCTCTGCTTTTTCGAAACCCCCACGCCCGGAGACCTTCCCGGGGGACCCTTGAGCTGGGCCGAAGAGCGGTTTGTCCTCGACGTGCTCGAAACCTCCGACCCCGAAACCGTGGCCATCGTGACAGGATACCTGCCGGAGGCCGCGCGGCCCGTGATCACCTCCGCGCCCGCGGCCCGCGATATCGCGGACCTTGCCCGGGATGTCGAGAACAGCTGCGGCCTCTCATGGGCAGACCAGGCCGAAGACATCGCTTTCCTGCCCGCGCAGATGGTCTCGGACATCGCGGCGTGCAACGGGCGGACCTTCATGCCTGCGGCTCACCTGCCCGGAACGGGTCTCGTTTCCGTGACCGCGAAGGTCTTCGAGCCCATGATCACCTCGACATCGCAGCGCCCCGCGATCCGTCTGAACGAAGACCGTGACTGGCGCGATCTCGTGGAGGGCAAGGGATACCGCCTCGAAGAGGTACCTGAGGCCGAAGGGGGGCTCGAGGGGCCGTGACAACGACGGACGATCGTCATGCGAGGTTGCTCGAACTCGCGACGGGTCACGTGTGCAAGGGGCGTCTGGATGCCGAAGCGCTCACGGCCCTCGAAGAGATGCTGTCCCTGGCGCCGGAAACCTGCCACTTCGCCGGCGGACCTCTCTGGCGTGTCTGCGAGATTGACGCGGAAACAGCCGAACGTCTGCGAGACGGCGGGACTGCCGAGATAGCCACGCATCGGCAGACCTGCTGGAGCATGGACCCCGTCGCCCTCCTGGAAGTCCAGAGGCGAAGGTTTGCCGAGCTGGAAGAGGGGGCGTCCCTCCTGCGCCTCCGGCGCGAGACACCCCTCGGCACCGGGGCTCTCGATATCCGGGCTCTCTTTGTGGAACTCGGCCTCACCCAGGGCACACCCTGGGTCCTCTATGCCTCGAGAGAACGCGAGGTCATCGTCTCGGAGCCGGAGATCCCCCTGCAAGTGTCTCCGGACATGGTGGATGCCATCTGGGACCGAGATGACCCTCGGGCCATGGAGCCGCAGCCTGGCGAGGAGATCACCGATCTGGAGGGCAACCTGGTCGCGATCGAGAAAGTCATCGGACTTTCTAACGGCGGCTGGCACGTGCAGTTGGAGGGGGGCGCCGACTACGAGGTTCACTGGGAGTTCGGCGCCCTGAATGGTGTCCCGCTCCCCGAAATGTCCCCGTCTCCCTGATCCGTAACGGCGCCTGGCCTGCAAGGTGCCACGGTTCTTGCGAAAAATCGGAATATTCATTAAGAATCCGTGGCCCGGGTGACCCGGTCCTTTATTGATGGATGTACGTGATGCCCCAGAAAACCATCCCCTCCGCGGAGTTGCTCGCCCGGGCGAGCAGCCTGTCGGACCCGGTCGCGGCCCTGCGCCTTCTCGAGGGCCACGGAACGGTCGACGCACAGGCTTTCCTTTTCCAGCGCCCCTCGGTTCTCGCTGGCTGGGCGGATTGGGGAGGATCGCGGCGGCGCGCGGTTGCTCAGCAGTACCTGGATGCTCCGGTGCGGGCATGAGTGTCCTGCTCTTCAAGACGGGCGTTCGTCACGTAGAAGGGACATGCCTGCAGGGGGAAGGGCACCCGCCACTGCCCGGTAGCCTGGATCATGTCATCGACCTCTTCAGGCCGTCCGGGAGCCTGCAACGCACCATGGCGATCATAATGCATGACGGACCGGACGCGGCTTTCGATCCGCAATGCCCGTCCGGCTACCTGCACGCCGTCACGCCCCAGGGCCCCCTGAGCCGACATGACCGGACCTGGCTCGACGTGATTGCGACATCCATCGCATGTCACGGCCCTGCGCTGTCCCCCGATGCGGCGCGTGCCGAGGTCGCGGCGGCGGGGCATGCCTACTGGTTCGGCCGTCCGCACCGCAGCGGTCCTGCCTGGGAGTACCTCGCCCCATCGGCCATAGTCCGCGAGCACATTCCCCGCGGCCGTCGGCCGGAGGATGTCATCCTCAGGCTTTCCCTGAGCCAGGATTATGATGTTCGAGGGGGAATGCCTGCATGATTTTCGCACGATGCGAATAGTCTCGTCGAGACCCTGTACGGAGGCCAAGATGTTCCAGACCCGCAAACTCAAGTCCATGGCGCTGGCCGCGGTCATCCTGGGCGGTGGCGCCGGCCTCGGCGCCGCGTTTCCCGATGTAGGGGCGGAAGCGCCCTCCGTGCCTTCCGCTGAGCGGATCCGGGATCACATGACCCTGCCGCATTTTTCCCGCATCAGCGGCATTGCCGGGGAACTGAGCGATGCAGGCGCATCCATTCCCGCCGCGCTCGGCATGAAGACGCTTTTCGCGACCACGCTCGTCGAGCAGAAGCGGGAGTCCTACGCCGATGAGCCGGATATGGTGCGTATGCTGGACATGGCCCACTCCGAGGGACGCACCGAAACCCGCGACGGGGAGTGGACCGTCGAGGCCCTGGAGGATTACGTCGACGCGGTCGTCTCGCTGGATCAGCGCTTCGGCAGGATCGTCTCCTCGGCCAAGGCCTACATGCAGGACGAGGGGATCCCGGGTCAGGATGCCGACCACTATGTAAGGCGCTCGATCGCCCTGGCCGTGGGCGATCACCTCGAAGGGCGCCCAGGGCCAGAGGCTGAAAGCGATGATCGCATGCAGGTCAGGCATTCCCGCCATGCCGGGATCGTCAACGATCTGCACGGTCGGATCCATGCATTCTTCACCGACAGGCTGACCGATCTCGATCACGCCGGGATCGACTGGCGCATGGCCAGCGGAGTTCCCCGGGGAGAGCTCGAGGGCAACCTGCCCGACCCCGACGGGGCGGAGCCGGGAGCAAGCATCGAAATGTGACCCCCTCGCGGGGAAAGGAGGCCGACGATGACGGAGCCCATGATCTACACATTCCGCGCCGGAGAGGGGCTTTCCGCGCAGTTCAGCTACGACAGGGAGCGCAAGGCGCTCGAGGTCGAGATGTCCCGCGAGGGCATGTCGTCCCGGACCCTGGCGTTCAACAACATCGGTGACGCAGACCCCATCGATTTCGTATCGCATCTCAACTGGTTTTACGTCCACAACCAGCTTTTCGATCCCGCCCAACAGGTCGTGGACGTGATCGGAACCCTGGCGAGGATCGACGATTTGATGCGGGATCCCGGAAGGTGGGAGATAGCACCGTCCCCGGGCGACATTCGCCGGTCCCGTGAAGAGACCCTGGGAATCCTGGCCGGTTTCGAGGGAAACGAGGAGGTCACCGCACTGGCCCTCTCCGGGGTCTTCCGGACGCTGGGCATCACCGGCGACACCCGCGGACTGGTCGTCACCCGTCAGAGCCCCGAGGCCGATGACGTGCTCGAGAAGATCTGGGATCCGCTTCACGCCGCGCTGGTCGAGGCTGCCGAAAACATGTCCCAGACGCCCTTCGAGGCAGACGGTCCGGCTGATAACACGGTCCGGATCGACAATGCCGAGACGGGCATTCCCTTCACCATGCGCGTAGTGATGAACGGGGATGCGTATGGCAAGGACATGGCGCTCACACACGAGGCCGATGATCCGCTCATCGAGTTTTACGACGCGCGGTCGCAGATGGACACAGATCCGCTGGGCCGGCCTCTGGGCCAGTTCGTCTCCCGGTACCGGCTGAGCACGCTCGATGGCACGGAAACCCCGTTCACCAGGAGTATCTTCTCCGAGGGGCGGGGTCTCGACTTACAGACCGATGTTGCGGACTGGACACTCGATGCATCCGCCATCGCGCAGGCGAGGGAGGCACTGGTCGAGATGGACCTTGTCGCGGAAACCCGGTCCTTCGAGATGGACGGCCCCTGAGATGTCACTCGAATACATCAAATCCGCCCTGCATGACGTAAGGACGCCTTGCAGATGCTGCGCACATGTCGAAAGTGGCCACCGCCTGTGATTTTCACGCGTGGAAACGGATGCCTCATGGCGTTCATTGACATCGCAAGCGCCGCCACCTGGAGGAGACCTTTTGATCGTCAGCCGCAAGGAGGCCTGGGTTACCATTTCCGGACAGCTCGCGAGGGCACGCGAGATCCTGATGCAGGCCGGCATCGCCGAATTCCGTGCGCGCGTGGATCCCGGCATTCGCAGGCGGGACAGACGGGTCGCGCTTTTCTGGGAAGGGTCAGGCCGGGAGATACCTTCAGGAATCACGCGCCACCTCGACTCGGAAGGGGCGGGCACGCCGTTTTCGGTCCGCGCTCTGTCTGGACGGCAGGACGGGTATGACCTTGTCACTCTGGCAGGGGCGCGGGATCGCCTCTCCGAGATCGAGATCGCGATGTGCAACCTTGCCGACTTCGCCTGCGCCGATACCTGGCCCTGTCACCAGAGGCGGGTCGAGATATTCGGGCCCGCTGCCTGTCCGTATTTTCCCCTGGTCATGATACATGGATCGGAACGATGCCGGGCCTGGATGCCGGACAGGCCGATCCCTCTGGCATGCAAATGAAGGAGATGTCCGTGGGCGAAAAACAGCAAGTGCGCGAAGAGGTCTGGGCGCTCATCTCCGCCCAGGTCGCGGACCTTCGCAGCGTGATGCGCGCGCGTGGCCTGCAGTCTGCCAAGGCGGAATACAGCCTCGAAGACGGGATCGCGGGCCTTGACGAGGTCGCTTTCCGAACCGGGGTCGCGACCGACATCTCCGGCAGGGATATCACGGACATCCCCATGCCGGACGACATCTGCCTCGGCCGGTCCGCATCAACGGCGGATGGTGGTGCCACATGGCGCGAAAGTCTCCATGTCAGCGAAGCAGGGGGCGAGACCGCCTCCCTCCAGGATGCCGCCGCGCAGGTCATCGAGAACATCAGCGACTACGTGCTGGTGACGCTGGAGGAGGGCCGCACGGTCGACGGTCTCGATATCGAGATCGGTACCGAGTACGGCCTCAGGGTCCGGCTCGAGGGGCCTGAAGAGGTGCCGTGGGACGTTCCGGATCAGACGGAGACCATGGAAGATCTCGAGGACTGGATGGGGCGTCAGCTCGAAGCCCTCGAGGCGTCGCTCCATGATCGCTTCGCAAGTATCGCGCAGGTTTTCGTCGACGATCTGGCGACGCGCTGGCCCGATCTCCATCCGAGCGTAACCTGGGGCAACGGCGGCATGTTCGTGAGGACGGGCGCACCCGGGGTGGCCATCGATCTCCTCAACAACTGGCTCTACGAGGACATGGAGGAAAGATGGCCGGGGCTCTCGGAGGAGATCGACGCGATGGACGATCGGCTCGACAGGCTCGATGCCCTCTGGATCATGCCGGCATGCGGCCCGCTCACGCCCAGCCCCGGTACCGACCCCGAGGTCCATACGGATACGCCCGACGGCCCATGAGGGCCGGCGTCACGCTGCGCGGGCAGGGCTCGTCGTCGCGACCATCGTCTGACGGTAGGGGAATGGGAGACTGCCCGCGATGATGCCGATGCTGCGGGCGTTCGGGTATATGTCGGGCTTGCGCGAGTGAACCAGTGCATGGCTGACCTGGTCTGACGCCATGATGAACGACCGGACCCGCTCCAGAAGCTCCTCCTGGGTTTCGATCGCGATTCCGTCGAGACCCCGCAGGAAGTCGACGAGACGATCGTAATCGTAGAAGCTCGCGCCTCCGCCAGAATCTGGGGCGGTTACGATGGTCGCGGAGATGGTGACGCGCTGCGGACGCTCCTTTTCATAGGGATGGATGCCGAGGTACATGGTCATGGTCATACCATCGAGCTGTATCACATGGCGCGGACGGTCGTCTTCGCCCGGTACCAGGCCAACGATCACGCCAACGCCCTCAACATCAGGGAAGATGTCGGGCTTGCGAGTGTGAACCACCGCGGAGACGACCTTTTCGGACGAGACCAGGAACGTATGAATGCGCTCGGCGAGCTCTTCCTGGGTCTCGACGTGCGTGTTCTCGAAACTCTCGATGAACGTGGCCAGCGCATCGTAGTCGTAGAACCCATGATCGGCGTAACTCGCGATCTCGGTCTCGATCGTCGCGGCAATGATCACCCTTTGCGGTGTCTGCTTCTCGAAATCATGCAATCCGAGGTACATTCGCACCTCGAAGTCGTCCAGCTGCAGCGTGTATCGCGCCATGAATCACCCTTGTTGCGTGTGTGCTGCCCCCTAACCTTTCGTCTAGGTGGGTGGCCAGCGAAAAATTCGCCTGCAGGTCACAGGACGTTGTGGCGCTTAGGTGTGGAAAACCGCCGGAGCGCGCAGTCCGTTGGATTGCGACAGGACCCCCAGGCGAATTTCTCAGCAGAATGACTACGAAAAAAGGTGTCTCATGAGCAGACGTATCAGCACGGCGTTACTCGCTATTCCGCTTTGCCTCTCCACGTCCCTGCCGGTCGCGGCCGAGGGTCCATACGGCGTCCTGGTGCTGGAGTCCCGGCATGCCGAGGACGAACCCCTC